>CANHCG010000085.1 GCA_947459055.1 Cytophagaceae bacterium
AATCTCTTTCACTTTTTCTGGATCAATCGGCGTGGCTTTATTACCAAACGAGTTCCTTACATACGTTAAAACAGCCGCAATTTCCTTATCAGACATCAAACCAGCATAAGGCGTCATTGGAACTTGGCCCGAATATTTAACCCCATTTAATTCCATCGGGCCCATTATTCCTTTCAAAACCAATTTGATTAATCGCTCCTGATTTCCAGTTACCCAAATAGAGCCTGCCAACGGCGGGAATCCGGAAGCCGTAAGACCCTTTCCATTTGTTTGATGACAGGTATTACAGAATCCTTCCTTCATGTATAATTTTTGACCCTCTGTGAATAACTCTAAATCTTTTCCTTTTAAATCAGATACCAAAGCGACCTCCTTTTTCCTTACCACATTCATGCCATTGGCATGTGCCACAGCAATCTCAAAAGGCTTATCCATCCACTCATCGAGAGGCTTCAACCTCGCTGCATCAAAAATCGGATTCGCCTTTTCCTTAGGTAACCATGAAGCAGCCACAAAAGACTCCATCCGCACCCGGCCATGCTCATCCTGTGCGGCTTTGGCTAATAAACTAGCTTGATTCGGCACTTGATGGCCTGTGTAGCGCAATACACGCACGGCAGCGGCCCGGGCATGGTAATCTTTGGCATTTAATAATTGATTCAATAAACCTTGATCCACCTTATTCATTCCCCAGGTTACCCAAAGCGCCTCCAATAAATGATGCTCGTAATTCGCATCTTTTTTATCCAATTTCGCAGCCCATGCACGAACGCGTGGCAACACATCCGCGGCATTGCGGCCACGTAATTCCCGACGAACCCGATAACGTGTCCGGTATTCAGGTAATTTTAAATTTTCTAATAACTGGTCGATCGACGCGCCATCCACCTTCGCAGGTGTCACTAATGGCCGTGATGGATAAGTTATCCGGTATACACGACCATGCGAGTGATCCCGCAAAGGATCCCGAGCATTGTGCTGCATGTGACCGATCAAAATATTATGCCAGTCAATGACGTATAGAGAACCATCTGGTGCGATTTCCATATCCACTGGACGGAAATTCCGATCCTCCCCTACAATTAAATCTTGGCGATGTTTGAAGGCATAACCGGTGCCTTTGTCGGTCAACTGGTGTTGCTTCATCCCCAAAAACCCAATCGTATTATTGATCAGAAAATCACCCTGTACCTCATCTGGGAAATGACGACTGTAGATAAACTCTAATCCGGAAGTTGGGCGAACCAAATGTTTCTCTTCGATCAAGGTGAATGATTTATGTCCCGTTTGGCCATAGCGATTTTTGGTCGTACCTGGCATCATCCAGCGAACATCGGGTCCAGAAGTTTCAGCGAAGAAATTTTGACCCCATTTATCGAAGGCGATACCCCAAGGATTTGGAATGGACAATTGAGCCACCCGCTCCAAATGTTTACGAGCTGGGTTATAGCGCATAAAACCTCCATTCGTCGCACGCACAGTCCCGTAAGGCGTTTCCACATTGGTATGCAAGAAAACCCCTTCGCCCATGTAAATCGCACCGGACTCATCTGTCACGAAGGCCGAGATTTCGTGGTGTGTGTCGTGGTCGTCAAAACCACTTAAAATAACTTCTTTTTTATCCGCATGGTCATCTCCATCGGTATCTTGCAAGAAAACTAAATTGGTTCCTTGGCTGATGTAAACCCCATTATGAGCGATTTCCATTCCCACGGGTACATGTAAACCAGAAGCAAAAACTGTTTCTTTATCAGCCTTACCGTCTTTATCCGTATCTTCTAAAATAATGATTTTATCGTTAGGTTTCGGATCACCGGGTTTGTAATGCGGGTAACTTGGCATACATACAACCCATAAGCGTCCTTTGTTATCAAAGGTCATTTGAACCGGTTTCGCTAAATCTGGAAATTCTGTTTCGGAGGCAAACTGCTCAATCTTGTAGCCTGGGGCTACTTTGATGGCATTTAAAGCATCTTTCCCAAGCAAATAAGTCAAACTTCCATTCTTATCTGGATTAAAATTCGTTTTCACGGGATCCAAAGGCCGCGTTTTAGCATCCGCAGCGGCAAGATCAAATGGTTTTCCTTGGATGGCTGCTTGGATGGCTGATTCTCGATTCGCGGTCATTTGGCGAATTTTCTCAATTTCAGCTGGGTAATTATCAGGTCCAAATGGATTATAGCGACGGCCATATACGTGGACGCCATTCGGGATTTTGAAATCATTGTGCCACATCCAGTTTTTCTCAGCCACGGCGGCATAGACATCTGTCCGACGAGATTCGATTTCGGTTGATTTCTTACCAAACACGTGATCTGTCAAATAAAGAGCTAATTTCTTATACCCATCATTATTTAATTGGATCCCGTCAATAGTCAAAGGCGATTTACTAGCGGCATACCAAGCTTTGGATGCAGCAAATACGTCGATAAACAACACATTTTCTTTTTGACAAACCTGCTTCATAGCCTCGGTGTATTGACCTAGGCGAATATTTTCAGCTGTTCCTTTCGGTACATCGTAAAGAGCGGTTAGGTCTTCGAAGGCGATAGGTGAAACGAGAACAAGAGTTGGGGCCGAAACACCATTGTATTTTTGAGAACGGGTATGCTGGATGAAGGCAGTTAATTCCTCCTTATAGCGTTGGATTTTAGCCGTTCCTTCATAGGATTCAGAGAAGCCGAAAAAACCGATAACAACGTCCGTTTTTAATCGATTCATCCAGTCGTCATGCAATTCAAGATGGCCTTCGCTACCTGATTTATTGGCAAATTCATCTTGAAATTGTTCCGCATTTGGAAATGCCCAAGGCAAATTACGGGCGGAATGGGGACGAAATCCGGGGGTGTCACCACCGTCACAAAGGTTACGCACGGACAATTGGCTTTTCGGATAACGTAAATGCAGTTCGGTTTCAAAATGATCGTAATTGATCATCCGGGAACCTAAATTTCCACCGATAAGGGCGATTTGGGTGTGATATTTAAGGGCAATCGTGGTGGGTGCTTCGGGTTGGAAAAAGCTAATCATACCGAAAGCGAGTACGAGTAAAAGTAATCCTCCTTTGATTTTGATGGACATGGGAACGGTGATTAAATAGGTTTTTTTATTTCAAATTAGCGTTTGGTAAGCGGCAATCCAATAAAAAAGACCCAAGCAGCCTTGGGTCTTTTTACAAGAATAATGATTATACCCCTAAGGTCCAGCCTTCGCGGTAAGTACGTTTTACGAATTGGTTAGCCGCATCGAAGTTGGTCACACGCATATTTTGGTTATCCCATAATAATTTCGTGTTTGAACCTGGGTAATGCATGCCGTTACCTGTTTTCCGAGGGAAAGGCATATCGGCTACCCGAATCGCTAAATTCGCCATCAAGATCGCTTCGGTCAAAGGACCTGCTAAATCAAATGGAGAACTCAATTGTTTTTTACCATATCCAGCGATAGCTCCTTCAACCCATTGGGCATAGTGACCATCTGCGCTTCCTGGAACGCGCTCTAATTTACGCGCTACTTTTACCTCTTCATTGCGAGACAAAGGCAATAAACGAGGATTGGCTGCATACTCACTAGCCATCATTTTACCTTTAGTACCGATGAATAAGATACCTGAATTTCCGTCGCCAAACATCTCGTCTGGACCTAATTCCTCCGGACGTTCTGGCTTAATACCACCGTCCATCCAGTGCATAGTCACAGGACCTTTGGTTTTATCCGTTTTAGGGAAAGTTAAGGTAGCATGGCTACTAGGTGGGCAAGAATCTAAGAACACCCCACGTTTTCCAAAAGCTGTGAACACACTGCTCACGCTTGCTTGAACATCGGAGGCATATTTTAATCCTAAGACACGGAAAGGGGCTTCCATTAAGTGGCAACCCAAATCGCCCAAGGCGCCGGTACCATAATCCCACCATCCACGCCAAGAGCCTGGAATTAAATTATCTACGTAATCTTTGTAAGGAGCAGTTCCTAACCATAAATTCCAATCCAATTCAGAAGGAACGGGTGGCTTGGCCGTTGACCATGGAATCCCTTGAGGCCAGATGGGACGATTGGTCCAAATTTGAACCGTGTGTACGTCCCCGATGATGTCGGCGTCATACCATTCAACGAGTTGACGTACCCCGTCACCCGATGAACCTTGATTTCCCATTTGGGTCACCACTTTATATTTTTCAGCCGCTTGGGTTAACATACGCGCCTCAAAAATATCATGGGTCATTGGCTTTTGCACATAGACGTGTTTGCCTAGTTGCATGGCCGCCATCGCTTGAACTGCGTGGTTATGATCAGGGGTAGAAACAGAAACCGCATCGAAATTCTTCGATTCTTTTTCCATCATCACACGCCAATCCTTGTAGTATTTTGCTTTAGGATAAGCCGCCACGGAGTCTTTGGCCATGCGATCATCTACATCGCAGAGGTACCCAATTTCCGCCTTACCACTTTGGAAGAAATACTTTAAATCGGATTTTCCTTTTCCTCCGACACCGATACCCGCGACAACTAATTTATCGCTAGGCGCCGTGAAGCCCTTACCACCTAAAATGTGGCGAGGAACAATCATAAAGCCGGCTGAGGCTAATGTGGCCGACTTAAGAAAGTCACGCCGAGCAGTATTTGTTTTTTTATTTTCCATAGGTTTAAAATTTGTGTATAAAACTAAAGATTTTTTTCGAACAGAATCGAATTTTATTTTATTTTTCAAGATTTTTTTGTGTTTTAAGGACACAATTGGCAAGTGCATTTTTTACTTGGTCAAAATCCAGGCCTTCCGCCCTTCCCTGCTCATTAAATAATACTTGCGCTATTTCGGGATTTTGGTAGGCGCCAGAATAAGAATGATAAATTTTAAAATTTTTAAAGGCTCCACATAAAACAAGCGCAGGAATTTGAAAGGCATTCGCGATATGCGTGGGACCTGAATCTAGGCCAATAAAAAAAGAAGCCCCGCGGATGATTTGCATGGTTTCCATTAAAGTGGTTTTCCCAACTAAATTAGTAAATGAAGGATGTTCATAGGTTAACGGATTTACATGACCAATCTCAATGAGCTTTACATCCCAGGTTTCAATGGCATATTGAATTAATCGAATCCAATGTTCATCTTTCCAGTCGCGCATGCCCTCATTGGATTTGGTATGGATAACCCAATAGTTCCCTTTGGGGACTACATGATCCGCCTCGGGATCGAGATATAAATGAGGCTGGGCATTTAATTTCCCAAGATCGGCTAATAAGGAAGCCACTTCGAGTAGCGTATGCTCATCGTAATAATTGGCCAATGTCAAATTCAGTGCATCGGCTTTCGGGTTCACAATGATCGTTTTTGTCACTTCATCAGTTCGAAAACCACTCAAATGTAGGGAATAGAAATGATGGAATGGATGAGCACGTAGGAGCAAATGGCTGAGTAAAGTAAATTTTTGGGGCAACAAATCATCCACCAAAGGATGAAAAGCATACACCGGGAAGTGTTTTGGATGGCAAATCCAAGTGATGTGCGTATTTCCGAATTTGGCTTCTAAGGCAGGCAAAATGGGCTCAGATGCGACCATATCACCTAAATCCCCGTCCATAGCGATGCATATAAAGGTTTTTCGAGGAAATCTTAAGCGAAGGAAAACATAGGTCAGATAGATTTGAAGCCAATACAATAGCGTTCGAATCCAATAAAATAGGACTTTCAATGCGTTTTTCAATAGGTTTAAATTGTCCCCTAGTTACGCAATTTTCAGAAAAGAATCAATGCTTCGCTTCGTGATTTAAATCTAAACCATGATTTTTCCACACCTCACGTTCGATCTTTATAAATTTTCCATTGGGTTCATAACAAATGGAAACAAGTACTTGATTATTCTCAAGGGTCAGGCGTTGAAAATAGCCAAAATCTTCGATGTTCGCATTCATATTTTGAATGGATTCGAGCAATTGTTGGCAGGTATATAAAGAAAGATCCCCTACGCGAGCTATGTCCGAAAATCCATCCGACTCAAAACGATTATTCATACTTTTTATAGAACTATATGAACAATATTCTTGATTTTACCCGTGAATCGGAACAATAATCATGTTATTTAGGTGATTCACAGGTGAAGAACCTGCTTAATTCGAATGAAATCAGGAGACGAAATGGAATACATAAGAAATCGTTTGTCTTCAAATGAGGTCACACGAATGACCGCTTCTGGAATGGCATGATGGACTTTAAAGTGATGATTAATTTGGTTAATCATTTTGGATCGATATTGACGTTGGGAATCAAAAGATCGTTGAGATAGCCCCATCATTTCCGTAATTTCTTCAGAACTAAATTGATATTCAGGTCCTTTAGCTAGGCAACGTTTTAAAAAGGTTTCCGCTTCGATCGAGAGCCCTTCAAAATAGATGGCACTCATACTTTGCTTTTTAGATATTCGCCAAAACCAATAATTTAAAACAAGGCTTCCTATCAACAACAGGAGCCCTAGCAAATAACCAAAGTAAGCCATCGGAATGGGAGGGCGAGTGGAATAAAAGGGACCTATTTCGCGAGAATCAGCAATTAATTTCACTACATCCATCGAATCTAAGTTTGTGGAATGCGAATTTATAGGTGTATCCACTTGGTAGGAAAACATCTTCGACCCTTTCACACTATTGATAAAACCCGGATTGAAAAAATTAGGTTTTAGGCCATGGTATTCGTATAATTTATTATTGAAGGGATCAATAATCAGCAAGGGCGAAGATTTAGGAATAATAAATAAATCCTGAATCCAAATAGCCTCTAAAGCATGCATGCCAGTTTTTTGAAGATTTTTATAGGGAACCCAGCCTATTGTATTCCAAGTTTTCGAATCAAAATCAAAAGAAAATAGTTTGAGGTGATCGATATCTACTGGCTTTTCAACAAAATAATCAGGTAATTCTAATACAAAGAGCTTATCCTTCGACCTGGAATAGCCAGAAAAATTCTCCATAATACGCGCTGGACCCTGCAAGGGAATCTGGACCCGTTCCCATTCTTTTGCAGAGGCATTAAAATAGGTTTCAATGTTATTATAATGCCAAAAACCTAAGCCCCCGAAAGAAAACAGCGTATCTTTTCTTAGGAATTGTAAAGATCCAAAATTAAAGCCACGGTAATAGGTATTGTCGAGCCGACGAAAAGTCAAGTGGAGGGGATCAAAA
>CANHCG010000086.1 GCA_947459055.1 Cytophagaceae bacterium
CCTAACGTTCCTCCGATGCCTTTTTGAATTGCGGCAACGGTTTCTTCGGTACTTAGCTGAAAGGCCATTCCGAGACCTATGGAAACCAATAGAAAGGAAAGAAATGGTTGGAGTTTCAGCACTGAAATTAGCAGCACCAACACAATAATCGCCAAACAGATCAATACCCAAATACTCATTTTATCATTTTCCTACAGGAGCACTAATCACCCCTAAATAACGTCCAAGCCAATACGGCAATAGCCAAATATCCCCAGCACTGTGTTCAGATGTCCCATTTCCTCCATTGCGGTCCATATGAAACATATTCCCATTGTGCCGTTGAATCGGCCGCTCATCTGGAGGCAACACTTCTTTCGTTGTTTGACCTCTGAAGTTTGTCGGCAACAATTCGATATCTTTTCGGTGACTATTTTGGATCGCCCAATCTACTAAATCTAACGGATGTTCCCGTAAATACCAAGCCGCTTCGTCCAAATCAAATTGTTTCGTACCTGTCAATGCCGTAAAAATATTCCACGCGCCCTCTTTTTCTGGTCGCTCAGCTTCCCAGTGATCAATGATTGCCTTTTTATAGGCGGCTTTCAATGTATCATTAAAGGCATATCGATACAGTCCCCAATAACCGACAAAATACATTTCGTCATCCGAATGATTCCAGCCATCTGATAGGTTTTTCGCCAAAGGATCTTCATCCGAACTGGCCATCCCAATCTGCTTGATTGGCCGCATCAAATTCGTGAAATAGCCATGTTTTTCCATTAATTCAAAGGCCTTTTGTTTGTAAATCGGCTTCTTCGTGAATCGATAGGCGGTCTGTAACATCGCCATGATGTTAGATGAATTTAATTTCCGATCTCCGATGTTCGTTGGGAAGCCATTTACATATTCCGGATTCCAGCGGCCCCACATCGTCGGCTTTCCATCATAATCAATCAAATACCAATTATTTTTGATGATATGAGACATCAGCGTATCTATCAAGACAATCGAGCGCTTACGTAAATTAGGTTCATCCACCAGTTCCGCCAAAGCGCCAAAGGCAAACACATGACCAATCACTTCATCCGAAGAAGTCGTTGCCTTCCAGTCCCACTCAGGATCGGAAGAGTGCTGCCAGCGCTCGGGATCTGACAATTGATTAATAAAACCACTCCGCTCAAAAGAACGCGAGGGGAAACCAGGTATTTTATTGATCGTGTATAAACGTTCCATGCCATCCAAACACTCCCGAATATTCTCCAGGGCATCCTTTTCTTTAGTAACTGCGTAGCGGAAAATTTCACCGCCTAAATACATCGAAGTCCACAAGCCATCATTATCCGAATCAGATAAAAAACCCGTGGAAATGTCACCATGATCCATGCCCGACAAACTCGCATTAAAGCCATTTCGAATATGCCGCGAACGCACTTGCTCCTCAAAAAACATGGCCTTTTCATGTAGGCTCATCGGCTTAAAACAGATTTGACCCAAGCCCGCATTTGTGGAAATCAACACCGAGTTTTGAGGACCCGCTGCAATGTGTTTGACTTCGTTGCCAGGTAACCAGCGCTCTCCTTGGTAATAGGCATATTTGCCATCCTTACGCAAAGAATAAGCCCCATTTTTTGTGCCAAACCACCAGTTGCCCCCCACATGCCGGAGGACCTGAATGTCCGCAACAGGCAATTTGCTTTGCCATTCCCCTTTCCATGATTTTGTCGAAAGGTCAAATTCACGATATCCAGCAGAAGAGCCGATCATCACTTGATTTCCCGACACATCAAAAGATTGAAAATTATTCCCCTTCGCCAGCGTAATTATCGATTTTGTGACAGCGTTCAATTGAGACAGTGAGCCAGAAGCCAACACAAAAAATGAGCTAGTAGGCGCATGAAATTTAATTTCTAAAATCCGTTCTGAACCGAGGGTGGATTTGAACGTTGTTTTTTCTCCTTCCAAAAAATGAAGGCTGTTTCCATCGCTCAACAAAAAGCTAGACCGACTTCCCGCGGCTACGATTTTTACGCCGGGTAATTCATGTTTCGCATAAATGCTTCCCGCCCAGGCCTGTGAAAAAATAGCCTTGTCATCCGCGAACATAAATTGATTTTCGAAGGTGGTTAAAGCCTGAACTTTTTTAGGCGCTTGGGTGCGATAGCGTTTATCGGCGCTTAAAGTTCCCGGGTGTAAAAATTGGCCATCTTTCGGAAGAAATAAACCTTCATTGGATAATAGTTTAATATCCTTATTTCGATCGGAATGAGCGGCAATAATCGTTGCTTGGCTGCCTTTGGGCCAATAATATTTAATGCTATAATCCTGGATAAAGGGCTTGTCCTGATAGACAGGCTGAGCCTCTTTTTTTTGAGCAAATAAGGATACGCTTGAAAGTACCCATAGCGAAATCAGTGCAATGTTTTTCATAGATTTGGATTTACAACAACGTATTTAATGGATTTTTGAGTTTCCCCAGTATGCGAGGAAAAGGTCATGTGCAACAGCCCATCTTTTGTTTGAATAAGCGACGGATAGGAAAAACTACCTTTTCCGGGTTCCACTTGTTCTATCGGAATTTTAATGGGCCAGGTGGCGCCTTCGTCAGAAGAAATATACAATTGAAATCGATAGCGCCCGTCGATAATGTCATTGCCTAAAAAAGCCCAGCGGCCGTCTTGCAACACAAGCAATTCAACACTCGCCGTATTCGGAATTTCCGTTTTT
This sequence comes from Cytophagaceae bacterium, assembly GCA_947459055.1. GTDB lineage: Bacteria > Bacteroidota > Bacteroidia > Cytophagales > Spirosomataceae > Aquirufa. The sequence goes on from CANHCG010000086.1 coordinate 2,707, forward strand.
TGTGTCGCGCTCCACGATTCCCCCCGGTCCTTGGATTCACTGCGATGTACGCGCGGTGGTTCGTCCCCGCTGTCACGCATTAAGGCGACGATCGTTCCGTCTTTTTTTAAGGCTAATGCCGGTTGGATCGGACCGCGTCCCACCACGGGCAAACTCGGGCGCCACGAATTGCCTTGATCCTCCGATATGGCCATCATGGATAAATTAAAGCCGTCCGAATACAATGGCAATATAATACGATCAGCCAAGACCAAAGGTTTAATGCGCGTCATCCACCCCGTGGAACGCTTCACCAAATCTGTGGCCGCAGTGCGAATCATTTGATCGTATTTGGGGGCGTAACCGGCCCAGCCGATCCCATGTGCTGGTAATTGTCCTAATTTACTCGCCACTTCCTTCGCGAAGGCATCTGAGGGTTTTAATAAGATATTGTCTTGCCATTCCCACACTGGCGCACCGGGGCCATTATAATTCAGGCTGGTGCGTACTCGTAAAATGGATTGTTCCCACTGATTTGCCTGAACGGCGATCCATACGAGGAATAACTTATTCGATTGGTTTAAAAATAGGACAGGGTTACAATCGGGTAAGTTCGGGGTATCTGCCATTAAAAAGGGTTCTGACCATTTTTTTTCGCCTTTTCGCAGACGAGCCCCCATGAGTTTTACGTCGTCGGCAGTTCGTTCACCCGAGCCATAAAACCAGACAGAAAGGAAGTCGCCGTTAGTCAATGCCACCAAACTACTGCCGTGCACATGTTTTTCTTGGCCTGGAAAAATGAGTGTGGAGGATATAATTTTAGGATTTTGAGCCCAGAGAGATCCCGAAATCAGACATAAAAACAACAGAATCCGCATCTTATTTTACCTTTTTACGGCGCTCTAAAAGTTCCCGGAATGTGGTCAAAATAATCCCTTCTTTTTCAATGTAGGCTTTTAAGTCGGGATCCATCATCGAGTTCATATCGGCTAATCGCGAGCCGCCAGAGCCGCTGACATACTTAAATTCTTCCGTAATATCGCTGGAATGAACGATCATCATGGCGACGCCGGGGTTCATGTTTTTGATGGTTTCGATCCATTGTTGGGCTTTATATTTCCCCCATTCTTGGGCCGTGGGATTTCCTTCCGGTTTCCAGTCTCCACTAAAGGTGTGTAAATCATCCAAAACGGGTAATCCCGCGTTCCATAATTTTTCACCTAATTTGCTTGCTTCGCCGAAGAGGTCGGTCAGGCCATAACGCTTCGCTTCTAATTTAGTGCCTTCCTTCCAGGTGCCTTCGGCCTTCATTTTTTTGATCAAAGGCAAGTTCATGGATTCGATCATCATTTTATTTTTACCGCCAGGAAACATCACCGGAATACCCATTTCGATACCTACTTTTACGTAGCGCTCCAAAAACGGAGGATAAGCAAATAAGGTTCCCATGTGAGAATCGATGTGGGTGGGAGCCCAGCCGAGGCGTTTGGCACGCTCAATCTGGGCGCGGATTTCGCGCTCCACCTCATCTGGACTGCCATTTTTAATTACTTGTTCGACACTATGGTATAAACAACCGTCGCCATCTGAAATGGTGGGAACTTGTTGGAAACCAGAAAGCGCTGGCCAACGGTAATCCTTCCATTCTGACGTCAAGGTCAAATGCAAGCCGGCATCCGCTTTAGGATTGTTTTTTTGTAAATAATGAATGAAACTCGCGGCCCAAGGGCAAGGCATCATGATGGAACAGGAGGTCGCTACGCCTTGTTCCATGGACTTGTAGGCCCCTTGGTTTGAGGAATAGGACATACCACAATCGTCCACGTGAAAAATGAGTACTTTTTTGCCTTTTGGAAATCCGAGGCGTTCGGCATAAGTTTTGTCCATTTGGCCAAAAGCAGCGGACGAAACCAATAGGGTAAGCAAAATGATTAGGCGATTCATAGATAGGTTTTAAATAGGTTTAGAGGTAGTAAAAATCTTATTGTGGCTTCGGACTGTCCTTGACAAGTTTGAGCGCCTGTTCCATGTAAATTTCAGCGGTCATTTCCCCTAAGGACGTTCGAGTCACATATTCGTAACGTTTAAAGGAATTGTAGTCGACTTTGGCCAACATATATCCAAACGCATCATTCGTCAAGCCAAACAAAAAAGGCATTTTAGTCGCCATATTTCGTTTCACGTAATAGCCTACATTGGGCAAGGCCTCCCCGGGAACGGTCAAAATTTGCGCCGGTCCAATGTTCAATAAATTCAAGCGAGTAGATATAAAATTCTCCCGTTTACCTTCGTATTTTAATGGGGAATGAGTCAAAATATAGCGCATCAATTCGGAATCAATCGGGAATTCGATTTCTCGCGACGTACAATACAAAATCGGTTTGTCTAACACGGGTGCTTTCGCAACAATCCGCATCGCTTCATCCGCGAGCAATTCGCCGATTCGAATACATTCTTCCCAGGTATTGGCTTCCTTTTGGTTTTGGCCTTCTTTGCCATATTCCAAACGCGTATCCGCCGTCACCATACCCCCTTGAGCGCCATTCATAAATAATGCAACGCCACCGATGGTAGATTCAATTCGTTGATATAATGGCCCAATCATGTCAGGACTCAAAATTCCTCGTTCACTGCCTAGCACTTCAGGGTGAACGGCATAATTGACGAGTGTGGCAATGGGTTTTCCGGATTGTGGACCGGTCGTGGCAATGGCTTGAATAATGCCGCAACGAGGATCGTATAAAGCCGGCGCGTAATAATTATAAGCAATTTTGCCCTTGGCTTCGTCCATGGCCACTTTGATGGAAGCGGGTTGGAGTTTGGAAGTGGCTTCGTTGACCGCATCGGCAATTTGTTGCACGCACCAATCCAAATATTTCAAGTCAGCATTCGATTTCCCGGTCATATCAGGAAAGCCATAGGCGTCTGGCGCGCTATGGGTATGGGTGGCGCCGATGAGCACGTTTTCGGGGGGAATCCCTTTGATTAGGGCCCGTGATTTATTGCCGAGGATGGAAGTCCAACCGAGGTTATCGACATTGACGATGGCAAAGCGCACGTTTCCTTGTTGGAACACCATCGCCCTTGCAAACAAATCCCCTTTTTTCTCTTTACTTGGTTTCGGCACTCCTATGCCACCAGAAACGGGTAACAGGGGATTAGGTGTGATGATGCGCAGGGCTGCGCCTACTTGAATCTCTTGTCCATAAGCGGCCAGATTGATCCACAAAAAAAGAAAGATAAATACGTATTTAGTCATATGACTCCTAAATTAAAAAAAAAGACCACAGGTTGAACACCTGTGGTCAAATTTAAAACATGGATATTACCAAGGCTTGCCCGTTCCTTGCATTAACCAAGGTTTCGACCAAGCACTATTTTTACCATCTGCCTGTGAAAAATTAGAGACTTCTAATTTATCCATGGCGGAAGTTGCATTAATTGCATTAATCCGAATTTCGTCTTGCATGTAATAGAAACGAACCGGTAAGGCTTGACGTTTTGCCGCAGGTCCCGCCGTTAAAGCAGGGAATCCTGTTCTACGATAATCAAACCAGGCTTCGGTCGCAGCGGTCCAAGAAGCAATCCATTTCTGCTCCATAATTTGCTTTAAGGTTCCGTCATAACTTACGCCTTTCGTGCCCAAATAGGAAGTCGCGCTTGAGCCTACGCCCCAAGTTGTTAAGGATGCTTTTACGCCCGCCTCATAAAAAGTTTTCGCATCTCCGACCGACCAGCCTTTCTGAGCCGCCTCCGCCAAAATGAAATTAACTTCCGCCGCAGATACTAAACGAGCTCTTAAAAGGGCTCCCGTAGCGTTTTTGTACATCGGTGCTAAAAAAGAAACATGGGGGTTAAACGACGTTTGACCTGGGGTTGGATTTAAGTTATACGCAGAAGGAAGCGCCGAGAAAGAGGTAGGCAAGCCCACATATTCCTGATCCGTATCGATTTTCGAGTTTCCTACTTTATCAGGAGATAGGTAACGTTTTCCTCCTGTGATTTTATCTGTTCCAGCAGGAAGAGTCGCATCCACCACTAATGGGATTTCCACTTTGGCTGCCCAAATACCTAAACGAGGGTCATTTACCCCTTGTAAATATTCCACGAAGGTATTGGCCATTTTGATCCGACGATAATTACTTCCAGATACATCATAGACCGCATTGGCAGGCCATGATGTTCCATCAGAGGTTCCTGGGAAGCCCATCGTTGCATCCTCTGCATTCGTGGTGATGATCGGGTAATTCGCAGGGTTTTTAACGATATTTTCGATACCGGCTTTCGCGACATCTGCTTTTTTCGCTGAAATACGCATGTAATAACGCAATGCGAGCGAGTTCGCTAATTTTCTCCATTTGACAGGATCCCCATTATAAATAACGTCTACATTATCCACAATGCTTGAATACTCCGATTTTTGCTTTGACAATAATTTATTTGCCTTGTCTAAGTCTGCCAAAATACCAGTGTAAATAACCTC
>CANHCG010000087.1 GCA_947459055.1 Cytophagaceae bacterium
ATCACCACCGCCATCCCAAAGGTCGCAATCTCAAAAAATCCCTGCATCCCCGAAGGAACCCCTATCGTCAAAATTTTCCTCTCTAACTCCCATGGGGATTTAGACACATAATCTAAGTCACTGGAAGACTTGTCAATCAATGAAGACTCAACATCCAAATATGGTCCATCAATCACAGAAGACTCATCATCCAAAGAATGCTCTCCATTCAAAGAAAGCTCAACATCCAAAGCATGCTTATCATTCAGAGAGGATACATCTTCAAGAATAAGCATTGATGAAGAGGTTTCATCAAATGATCCCCCAAATAAATACTTCTCAAACCGACCCTGCTTAAAAATATACCATGCCAAACTAGCTACCATCAAAATCCGGGCCAACAAAGTCGCAATCCCCGCCCCAAACAAACCCATCGCCGGAATAGGCCCCAAGCCATTAATGAAAATATGATTAAAAACGATATTGAAAAGCAACGCGGCCAACGTAATGTACATCGCCACCGACGTCTTTTGAAGCCCGTCAGTGAAACTTTTAAAGGCCGAAAACAGGAAAATCGGCAACACAGAAATAGCAATTAATGCCAAATAGGGAAGGGTCAACGCCCGATTCACCTCAGTCTGCTTAAATACATCGTAAAAATAGCCGGCAACGGCAATCAGCCCTATCGTAATAATGCTCAAAAACAAAGCCACCCGAATATTCGCGCGCAACAATCGCCCAACCCCCGCATAATCTCCCTCCGCCTCCGCCGTCGAAATCATCGGCGCCACAATCTGCAAACAAATCAAGCCCACCACCGCAATCGTAAAAAATATCGAACCAGCCATCCCCGATGCACCCAAACTCTCCGCCGCGCCCGTTTTCATTTGGCCCACCTGAATCGTATCCGCCAAACCCATCAGCATTACCCCTAATTGCCCCACCACAATCGGGCTAGCTAAAACGAGCGTCTGCTTGATTTTGGCAAGAAATACCATCTTAAATTCGAACAATTTCCGCACCAATCGCATTCAAGCGCGTATCGATATTTTGATATCCCCGGTCGATTTGCTCTATATTATCAATAATGGAGGTACCCGTAGCCGACATCGCAGCGATCAACAACGACACCCCCGCCCGAATATCCGGCGAGGACATCCGAATCCCCTTCAAAGTCTGCTTTCGATCAAATCCCACCACCGTCGCCCGATGCGGATCACACAAAATAATCTGCGCACCCATCTCGATCAAACGATCAACAAAGAATAAACGCGATTCAAACATCTTTTGATGAATCAACACCGTCCCCTTCGCCTGTATCGCCGTCACCAAAATAATCGACAACAAATCCGGCGTAAAGCCAGGCCACGGATGATCCGAAATTGTCAACATCGACCCATCAATAAAATTCTCCAACTCATAATGCTCCTGCGAAGGAATAAAAATATCATCCCCACGGAACTCCATCTTAATCCCCAATTTCTTAAACACCTCCGGAATAATCCCCAACTCAGGAATCTTACAATTCTTAATCGTTATCTCCGACTGCGTCATCACCGCCAAACCAATAAAACTACCAATCTCAATCATATCCGGTAACATCGTATGCTCCGTTCCATGCAACACATCCACCCCCTCAATCACCAATAAATTCGAACCAATGCCCGATATTTTGGCACCCATACGGTTCAACATCTTACTCAACTGCTGCAAATAAGGCTCACAAGCCGCATTATATATCGTCGTCGTTCCCTTCGCCAATACCGCCGCCATCAAAATATTCGCCGTTCCCGTCACCGAGGCCTCATCCAATAACATATAAGCACCCTGCAACGAAGACGCATCCACCTCATAATTTCCCCCATCTTCCGGACTGTAATTAAACTTCGCCCCTAATTTCATAAAGCCAAAAAAGTGCGTATCCAACCGTCTACGACCAATTTTATCCCCACCCGGTGATGGAATGCGACCTTTCTTAAATCGGGCCAAAGTAGGTCCTAACAACATTACCGAACCCCGCAACGCCGCCGCCTTTTTCTTATAGGTCTCCGATTCTAAATACTCAATATTCACCTGCGAGGCATCAAATTCAATACTCGATTCACTCAGCCGACGCATACTCACGCCCATATCGCCCAATAAATCGATCAATTGGTTCACGTCCCGAATATTCGGAATGTTATGAATCGTCACGGGCTCCGCCGTTAATACCACCGCACATAAAATTTGCAATGCTTCGTTTTTAGCTCCTTGAGGAGTAATTTCTCCCTTTAATCGACGTCCCCCCGTTACTTTAAATGATGCCATACTGTTTACTTATTTTTACGAAAATTGTTATTTCGGTTGTTATTGTTATTTCTAAAATTATTTTTCCGGTAATTATTATTGTTCCGATTGTTGTTATTATTTCCATTCGGATATTCCGGCGCATTATACGTATTCCGCGCATTATTCGCCACCCGCGCATGACCCAGCCCCTCCTGTGATAATTCATCTACAATCGTGCCCAATAAATTCTCAGACATCTCTTTGATGTTCTGCCAAATCACCACATCATCTACCGACTCCTTATTCCACGTCACATAAAATCCCTTCATCAACCGAGCAATATAGGCCACAAGTAATTTTTTGTCTTCCAATTTCTCCTCGGCAATCGCCCGTAAAATCAATAATTCTACGTTCCGACCATAATGCTTAAACTTCAAATGATGCTGATTATAAGCCACTTTTCGTGGTGGTTTGCCCAATAATTCAGGCGATGGCGGCGGATAAGGCCCCTGTACATCCAGTTTGAAATTCGACATAATGAATAAATCATCCCAAAGTTTTTTGGAATAATCCTGCGTATTGTCCTTCATGTTCGGATGAATCTGCTTCATCAATTCCACCATCAAAAAGGCATATTTCGTCCTTTTTTCCGTGTCCTCGATCGTCAAAATGTAATCCACTAACTTCTGGACACTCGATCCGTATTCTTTCATAATACTGTGTTACCTTGAAAATGCCAACCACATCCATATATGGGGCAAGGAAATGAGACAAAATACAAAAACAGCCCAAATGGCCATCACCAACACCGCCCCAGCGGCATAATCTTTTACTTTTTTGGCCAAGGGATGTTCCTCCGGCGATACCAAATCCACCAATTTCTCCAATGCCGAATTAATCAATTCCGCCACCCATACTCCTGCCACCGCCAAACTTATCCATAACCACTCAATCGCCAAAAACTCCAATCGTAAACCGACCAGAATCACGAGCAAGGTTGAAATCACATGGATTTTCGCATTGTTTTCACGCTTGACCAAATCCACAATTCCGTCAACTGCATGCCCAATACTCGTAAATAGCTGCTTCATCATTAAAATTCAGCTGTTTTCGGCGTCCGCGGGAATGGAATTACATCCCGAATATTGCTCATGCCCGTCACAAATAATACCAAGCGCTCAAATCCTAAGCCGAAACCCGAATGCGGCGCAGAACCAAATTGACGCGTTTGTAAATACCACCAAATAGATTCTTCTTCGATGCCTACCTCCTTGGTTCGTTGGAGTAATTTTTCATAATCATCCTCCCGTTGCGAACCGCCTATAATCTCCCCAATGCCCGGAAACAACACATCCATCGCCCGCACCGTCTTACCATCATCCTCCTGCTTCATATAAAAAGCCTTAATTTCTTTCGGGTAATGGGTTAAAATAACCGGTTTTTTGAAATGCTTTTCAACCAACCAGCGCTCATGCTCACTCTGTAAATCAATCCCCCAGGCCACCGGATAATTGAATTTTCCTTGCTTATGGGTTTTCGACTGCAATAAAATATCAATCGCCTCTGTATAAGTCAATCGCTCAAAGGTGTTTTCCGTCACAAAACGCAATTTCTCCGACAAAGTCATCTCCGATTGCTCCTCCTTCTTCTTCATTTTTTCCTCCTCCAACAATCGCTTCTCTAAAAACGCAATATCATCCGCACAATGATCCAACGCATATTTAATCAAATACTGCGTAAAATCTTCAGCCAAATTCATATTGTCCGTCAACTCAAAAAAGGCCATCTCCGGCTCCACCATCCAAAACTCCGCTAAATGCCGCGTTGTATTCGAATTCTCCGCCCGGAACGTAGGACCAAACGTATAAATCTTTGAAAGGGCTAAAGCACCTAATTCGCCTTCCAATTGGCCCGAAACCGTCAAATTCGTCTCTTTACCAAAAAAATCTTCCTTATAATCCACCTTTCCATCATCCGTCAACGGCGGATTCAAGGCCGGCAAAGTCGTCACCCGAAACATTTCACCAGCACCCTCCGCATCCGAACCCGTAATAATAGGTGTATGTAAATAAAAGAAACCGTGCTCATGAAAATAAGTATTAATTGCATAAGCTAGCGCATGCCGAATACGTAAAATCGCCGAGAATGTATTCGTCCTTGGGCGTAAATGCCCGATTTCCCGTAAAAATTCCAAGGAATGTTTTTTCGGTTGCAAAGGATATTTCTCCGGATCCGCCGGTCCATAGACCTCGATACTACTCACTTGCACTTCGACGCTCTGGCCTTGTCCTTGGGAAGCCACCAACGTTCCGTGCACCGCGATACAGGCACCTGTGGTGACTAATTTGAGGGTTTCTTCAGGACAAGTACCTTCAGATACGACGGCTTGAATGTTGTGGATAGTCGATCCATCATTCATCGCGATAAAAGCGACAGCAGATGAAACGCGTTTGGTGCGCACCCAGCCTTTCACCGTAATGGTTTGTGAGGCGGGAGCTAAACTTAATATTTCTTTAATTTGCATGCGAAAATTTCTCAGAATGCCTTTAAACAGGCAATTAACCATCAAAATTACGTAAAAAAACCGATTTTTTTTATTTATTTATAATTTTAAAATGGAAAGCGAAATCGGCTTATATTTGCTTCCTAGAATATCGATATGTCGAGTTTATCCCTAAAACTTTCACAGCAACAGCGTCTTTCTCCGCAGCAAATACAATTCATTAAATTGTTGCAAGTCCCTACGGCCGAACTCGCCGCGCGGATCGAGGAAGAACTCGAGGATAATCCTGCCTTGGAAGAAGGGCCCGAAATGGAATCCTTCGACGAACCCGAAAGTCACGAGACCGTGGATGATTTGGAACGAGAGGAAATGGAAATCGGGGATTATTTACAAGATGAATATGCCGGCTACAAAATGGCGGGAGATTCCTATGATCCGAATGAGGAGTCCAAGGAACGTCCCATGGCCACCGTCGCCAGCGCGGAAGAATATTTATTGATGCAAATCGGTTTTGTGGTGCAAGGCGAGCGGGAGCTGTTGATTGCCCAGCAACTCATCGGTTCCCTCGAAGATGACGGCTATTTACGTCGCAACATCGAGAGCATCGTGAATGACCTTGCCTTTACCATTGGCTTCGTCACCGATTATCAGGAGGTGGAATCCGTCCTAAAAAAGGTCCAAGCCTTAGATCCAGCTGGCATCGGCGCGCGGGATTTGCAGGAATGTTTGTCGCTGCAATTGCACCGCCGAGAAAGTTCAGATCCGGCACATATCTTGGCCATTCGACTAATCGATGGACATTTTGATGAGTTTTCGAAAAAGCATTTTGCTGGGCTCCAACAAAAATTGGCTGTCAACGAAGCCGATTTAAAAGCCGCCATCAAAATCATTACCCGCCTAAATCCTAAACCTGGTGGAACCGAGGCCGGTTCAGTCGCGCCGTTTTTACAACCGGATTTTATTGTTACGAATCAAAATGGCAAATTAGATATCAAATTAAACGGCAAAAATGCACCAGAATTACGGGTGAGTCGGTCTTTCCAAGAGATGTTACAAACCTATTCCAAAGGAGACAAGCAACAAAAGGACGTGAAAGAGGCCGTGACCTTTATCAAACATAAATTGGACGCCGCGTCTTGGTTTATTTCAGCGATCCAACAACGCCAAGGAACCCTATTGAAAACCATGGAAAGCATTGTGACCCGTCAATATGACTTTTTCCTGACGGGCGATGATGCGAATTTACGACCCTTGAAGATGAAGGAAATCGCGGCACTAATTGAGATGGATATATCGACAGTCTCACGGGTGGTGTCGGCGAAGTCGGTGCAAACGGATTTTGGCATGTATCCACTGAAATATTTTTTCACGGAGGGAATTCTGAATGATTCTGGGGAGGATTTTTCGACGCGCGAGTTGAAGAATATTTTGCGGGAAATCATTGAAAATGAATCACCTTCGGAGCCTTATTCGGATGAGGAATTAGAGCATCAGTTATCCGAACGCGGTTTTGTGGTCAAACGCAGGACCGTGGCGAAATACCGAGAACAATTAGGCATTCCTGTCTCTCGTTTACGTAAAGAACTTTAAACCCATTGCTATATGTCATACCAATACCTTCAATTACATCAAGCAGGTCCGATTTGGACGCTGACTTTACATCGCCCCGAGGTTTATAATGCCTTGAATGCGGGTTTGATTCATGAGATTCGCGAAGTGGCGGAAGCAGCGGAGATTTCGGATGAGGTTCGGGTGCTCGTCATTACGGGGGAGGGGAAGGCCTTTTGTTCGGGGGCGGATTTAAAGGCAGGTTTGATTGATCCGGATTTGGGCAATGTGTTGCGCAAAACCTATAATCCCATGATTTTGGCCTTGCGAGGCTTGAACAAACCGGTGATCGGGGCGATTAATGGCGTGGCGGCGGGAGCGGGCTGTAGTTTGGCACTGGCTTGTGATTATTTGATTGCCAAAGAGGATACATATTTTTCGGAATTATTTGTGCAAATCGGTTTGGCAATGGATGCGGGGAGTACAGGATTTTTGATGCAGTCGCTAGGCTATCATAAGGCATTTGAATTGGCCAGCACGGGTAAAAAAATATCGTCAACGGAAGCTAAGCAAATAGGTTTGGTGGCTGAAGTCGTTACGGCAGAGGATTGGGAGACGCGGGTAGCGGAAGTGGCGGCTGAATTTGCGGCACGGCCCACTTTTGTGATCGGCTTGATGAAGAAAAGCTTGCAAAAGGCGCAGGGGATGGATTTAGCGGATGTGTTGGACATGGAGGCGGACGCGCAATCGGCGGCAGGGCGTAGCGAAGATTTTGCGGAGGGCGTGATGTCTTTTTTGCAGAAGAGAAGTCCCAAATTCAAAGGGAAATAAGGATTTTATTAAAT
>CANHCG010000088.1 GCA_947459055.1 Cytophagaceae bacterium
AATTTCTGATCTAATGGAATCGAAGATTTTAAGGTTTCCATCAGGTAAGGAAGGGCTTGCTCGGTCCGACTACGCCAGATGATATCCTGAAATCCAACTGGCTTGGCGGTTTTCGTTTCTGCTAAATAGGCTTCCATTCGGCCCTCCCAGGCGCCATCGGCTCCGATTCCTAGGGCTTCGAGATACCAGCGGTCTTGTCCATCGTGTTGGGTCGCTAATTTAGCCCATATTTTATCTGCATTCGGGCTAGCATTATGGCGCATCGCGATGGCTAGTTCCCGACGAACTTGTGGGTCCGCATCGCTGACCATGTTTTGTGCCATAGCCCGCCAAAGACCGAAACTTTTCCGAGACATTGCTCGAATCGCCATCATTCGAATCGAAGGATGGGGATCTTTGGCTGCTTGTTCGATGAAAGCTAAACCTGATTTACTTTGAGCTAATAACCAGAAGGCTCTTGCTCTAAATCTTGGGTTTGGATTACTTAGGAAGCTCTGTTCCTCGGCCTTTGTGGCTTCGGTACCTAATTTTTGTAACTGTCTGAAAGCTAAATAACGCGTTTCTAAATTTGGGTTTTCTAGAGCTTTCATGGATTTAGAGACATTCGAAAGATCTAATGGCTCTATTTTATAGGCATGATTTTTGGGGGCTAGTCGATAAATTCGACCTTTGACTTGGTCCCCTGCTTGGTGACCACCTACACCGGGGTCATACCAGTCGGCCACAAATAGCGAACCATCTGGCGCTGTGGCCACATCCGCAGGGCGGAACCATTGATCGTTTTTGCCCTCGATTAAATTGACGATTTCTGCCGAATATCCGGCTCCATTAGGTTTTACAGGGTAGGAGCGGAGGACATTGGGGCCTGCATCGCAATGGATGATTTGATTTCTAAAGATTTCTGGTAAAAGATTTCCTTCATAGACCAAAATGCCAGTAGGGCTTCCAGATCCGGTTTGAAGTAAATTTGGAACGACGCCCGGATCGTTCAGGTGCCAGTGCCTACGAGGAATTTCGGGTTCGATGTTCGTCCGATTTACCGACCATCCTGCACCAGTAAGTTCATCCGTATAGCCATAATTTCCATAAGGCATCACGTGGTTGATCCGAACGCCTTTGTTCCCATCATCGTCATTATCTGATTGCCAAAGTGCCCCATAGGAATCCACGGCAACTTCGAAGTTGTTTCGAAAATTATGCCCTAAACATTCGACTTGGCTGCCATCTAAGTTGCAACGAAAAACCATTCCTTGCTTATATTTTTTGGGGCCGATCGGATCGCCATCTTGATCTAAAACAGCTTTTCCATGTGCATCTAGGAGCTGCTTTCCTTCATTTCCGAAATTAAAGTACAATTTTCCATCGGGTCCAAACACAAAGGCATGTGCCCCGTGATCATGCTGCTCACCGCCGATTCCTTGAAATAAAATTTCCTTTCGATCGGCTTTCCCATCTCGGTTATCGTCAAACATTTTCCACATGTAAGGACTTTGAGAAACAATGACCATGCTATCTAAAACGGCGATTCCTAGTGGTGAATTGAGATCTTTGGATTGATAAAAAATGCTTCGTTTATCAGCCAATCCATCGCCATTACTGTCTTCTAAAATAAGGATTTTATCGCCTTCGGCATTCGTCGGATTGCCGTTGATGCCCGGACGGTAGTTATAGGCTTCCAAGACCCAGACACGACCTTTGGCGTCCACATCAATATTGGTTGGATTTTGCAACATCGGTTCAGTCGCAAATACTTTTAATTCTAATTCAGGATGGATGCTGAGACCCTTTAAGGCATTTTGAGGTTCTCTTTTTTGGCTTTCAGAAAGGGAATCGAGTAATCGTTGGCCCCAAATCTGATGAGTATTTTGTTGGAATGCAAAACTGAAACATAAACAGCCAACGGCCAATAGCGAATAAGCGATGACTTGTTTCCAAGAACGTGGATTCATAGGTTTGATAGGTTTTATTCAATAAACCTAAATTTCAAAGAAATCTCCTAATAATCCTAATGACTTTTAAAATTTATAAAGTTTCATTTGGTTATTAGTTATTTGGAAATAAAAAAGGCCGATTGCTCAGCCTTTTTTAAACTATATCAAGAATGATTATTAACGTATTGTTGAAAAACTCGTCGGACTCATAAACATAGATTCTACTTTATCTACGATTTTTCCGTTCACTTCGGAAGCTTCTTTTACTTTAAGCCATTTAGGATCTTTTCTGAAATTATCCCATGAAGCTTTCGCAGCCTCGTCATTTTTATGTGCGACGATGTAGATTAACTTGCTTTCTTTACTTGGGTCTTTCTCGATGGACGTAAAATAGGCGATATTTTCCATACCTTGTTTTTTGAAAAGTTTGGTCGTATGATCCCGGAATCTACCCACAATATTGGCTAATTTACCAGGAGCTGGCGTGTAGGTACGTAATTCAAATAGCCTGTCTGTTGAACCTTGAGAAGGTTTGATTTTAGGAGAAAAATCCGTGGCATTCATGAAAATACTCGTTACTTTAGCTACGATTTTTCCGCTTTCCTCTGATTTTTTCGCAACTTCCTTCCATTCTGGATCACGACCAAATTGCTTCCACGAAGAATCACGAGCCGCTTGGCTTGGATAGCCTAAAATATAATAAAGCGCATTTTCGTCGTTTTTGTTCGGAATCCAATACCCTAGATTCGTCATGCCGTGGCGTTCGAATATTTTAGTTGTGTGATTGGTAAAGCGCTGGATCAAGGCATCTAATCGGCCTGGATGGCAATAATAAATCCGCATTTCAAAATAGCGGCTGTCAGGTTTTTTTGAAAATCCTACCATAGAAACCAATAGGAGAAGGAAGGTGAGTGCTTTTTTCATTGTTCAGGTTTTTTTATTTGGCACAAAACTAAGCTAAAAAATGTAAAATCCTATCCTTCAAATTAGGTGCTGATTAATTCAACCGACGGGAAATAACGTGATGTAAATAAGCGAAAATCTGATCTGGTTTTAAGATTCGCCAATTGGGTATGGACAGCGCACCTCCAAAATTGATATAATAGTCGATCTTGTATTTTGCCCATTCCCGTTCGACAAAATCTGCAAAATGCATCCCAATAATCCATCCTTCCTCTACCTCCTCAAACCATTCTGCATAATAATCATCCTCAAAGGACCCGTGAAAATTAAATACATTTTCACCGATCAAAATGAAATGTCGGATCCCCTGTGCAAGTAAATGGTCGATCACGTGGCGTTTAAACCACATGATGTCATTATGTAAGGTATCATTCCATTCGCCAAATAATTCAATAATGGTGTACTGAAGCCCGTAATCGGTAAAAAGAATTTTGCAAAATAGGGTTTCCGATTCGATTTCATCCCAAAGCGGATGAATATAATACCCATAAATATCATTCACATACTCGGTTTGAGAATATGTGCGGCCATAAAAGGGGGATTTTTTATCATGGGCAGCGATGTATTCATTTTCCCATTGGAAGGATGGTTCGATTTCTTGCATGGCCCAATTTAATGCCAAAAGGCCTGCCGAAGCAAGCCTTTTGAGAAATTAATCTAATGATTTTAGAGAAGTTTTGCGCTTAGGAATTTACCGGCCGCATCGAATTCTACTTTATATTTTTTGGTGCCAACGCTGATGAATACTTCGATTTCTTGCACAGTTCCATCCAAACTTACGCTGATCGCTTTGGCAAACACATAGCCGGCATAATTACTTGTTAAATAAGCACTTGCAGCGGCAGGAATTTGATCTTTCGTGATTTCAGTAATGGTTGGTTTCGGCATGGAAGGATTATCTTTTGGGCCTTTTCCTGGCTTTGAAATAACTTTAAAATCCTTGTCAAACATGTAGGTTAACACCGATGTACCACTGTTCACGAGCACATGATAGTGCATGACCACATTGTCTTTCGCAATGGACATGGCTTTTTTCAAGGTCCATCCTTTAGGTGCGTTCGCATCTAAATAAGTTTTTATCTCGGTAGGTAGGTTGGTGATTTCTAATTCAGTGAATGTAGGCATAGGTTTTAATTCTTTCGTTGAAAGAATTTTCCCCGCTGAATCAATGGTTAAACTCCATGATAATCCATCCTTTTCTGCGTGAATATTGTAGATGGTTGATTTATCAGGTGCAATAATGGCCATCCCGCGTTTAAAGGTATAGGCATTAATGGCAGCTTTTACCGGTGCTGGTAAATCGGCCAAGGTGAGTTGGGTCACTACGGGCGCTGGGCCCCCTTTTCCCCCTTTGCCACCTTTCGGACCAAATCCAGGATTTCCGGTCATTTGCGAAACAAAGGCACCTTTGTCATCAAAAATGAGGGAATAATGTTCTTTGTTAAATGCGATTTCGACACGGAAGCCTGTGGGAGAGCCTGTCGTTTTTTTACTTGCATGAATCAATTGATAGCCTTTAAAATTTGTTTCCAAATAGCTAGTAATAGCAGCAGGTAAATCTTTTCCTTCTATTTTGGTAAATGCTTCTTTAATTTCTCCTTTCGAAGAAACGACAGCCTGAACTTCTTTAGTAGTGGAGGTTATATCCGCGGCATACAGTGAATTAGGTGCAATGATGGAAAAATCAATGCTAGTATTTGGATAGGCTTTGGCTACGGCCGAAGAAACGGCTACTGGCACATTCTCACCACTTATTTGCGCGGTAGGATTTAAACTTTCTTCTTTGGAGCAAGAGGCAAACGTGGCTAATGCTAGAAGGGCGATGAATAATTTTTTCTGGAACATACGTTTACATGGGTTAAATGAATTTGAATTCCTAACGCAAGTATACGGCAATTAATTATATCACAATTTATTTTTTACCCAATTTCATGCAACCAATCGACGAATGCCCGCATCTTGTCTACCAATTTCCTTGATTAAATAAAATTTATAGTACCTTGTATTGCAAAGTACCTTAGACTTTATATCTTTGTAGGCCGTTAATCAACAAGCTCATGAAAAAATTAGTCTTATTTCTCCTATTTTTCGCGTTTTTGGTGCATGAATCCTATTCGTTGGGTTTTCCGATTCGTTTGTATCCGGCTAAGGCAATTAAAAAATCAATCCATTTCATGGTCAAGAAAGTTAAAAACACGTAAATTTGAGCGCATCAGATTTTTAGCTCATGGCCCTCGCTTTTGTTGATTGGAATCCCAATCCAGAAATTTTTAATTTATTCGGTTTTTCCGTTCGTTACTATGGGCTTTGTTTTGCCCTGGCTTTTTTGTCTGGTTTTCAGGTGGTTTCTTATATGTTTAAAAAAGAAGGCCGACCGGTGGAACAGGCAGATCAATTGTTATTATATGCCATGGTCGCGACGGTTGTCGGTGCACGCGTAGGCCATTATGTGTTTTACGAATTCCCGCTCCTCCAAGCCGATCCCCTTCGATTTTTAATTCAAATGATTACGCCGCCATTTTCAGGATTAGCCTCCCATGGAGCGGCTATCGGTCTTTTTACTGCCTTTTATATCTACACGAAAAAAAATAAAGGGATTTCTTATTTGTATGTAACCGATCGGATTGTGATCGCTACGGCATTGGCTGGTTTTTTCATTCGCTTTGGGAATTTGATGAATTCAGAGATTATTGGGAAACCGACCCAATTGCCTTGGGGCTTTAAATTTTACCGAGATTTCGAATTTAATATGTCAGGCGATCCTTCTATGGTTTTGGCCCGACATCCGTCCCAATTATACGAAGCGCTGTCCTGTCTTGTTATTTTTGTCTTTTTGCTTTGGGTGTGGAATAAAAAGAAACAACATACAAAAAATGGATTATTGACCGGGCTTTTTATGATCATCCTTTTTACCCTGCGCTTTTTCTATGAGTTTTTGAAGGAAAATCAAAGTGCCTTCGAGGATCAACTGAGCCTAAATATGGGACAAATACTGTCTATTCCGGCGGTTGTTTTTGGAATTATTGTCCTCTGGTATTCAAATCGGAATACGACAACTTAAGGCGTTTTCGCAAGTGATTTTACCTGATTGACCGCGGCCTGAATTCGTTTGGTGAACAAATAACGGTTTAAATTATAGGCATCGAATTCCTTTGCATTCGGGTCCATACTTGCCCGGCGCGTGCGTTCTGAGGCGTGCAGGTAGGCTTGATTTCCTTCCCATAGGCCTACATGTACAACTTTATAGGTTCCATCAATTCGTTTTTCGCCGAAAAATAACAAATCGCCCACGGCTACGTTTGCCCAATTTCGGGTGGAATCGACAAGGATTCCCTCCTTTGCTTGCTGGCTCGCATCTCGTGGTAATACCCAGCCATTCGCCTGAAAGACGGTCTTGGTAAAACCACTGCAATCCAATCCCTTAATCGAGGTGCCGCCCCATAAATAGGGAATGCCAATTAAGCCATGCGCCGCTTGTAAAATCCGATTTTTTGTGGGTTCTGAATTTGAATAAAGCCAATCGCGATAGGCCTGCACTTCCTGTTCTTTCACGAATCCTTTTTCGCCCGTGGGCAAGATGACCTCCCAAAAGCCATACATTTTTTTCAAACCGATTAATCGGTTGAGCCAAACAAGCTCCGAAACAATCTCCGATTTTTCACTGGAATGGCTATGAATTTTGCCTTGAAAGTGAGTGAAAATTAGTTCTAATCCCTGATTTTTATAGTTTTTATATTCAGCCGAATCCATGCGGGCAATCGCTCCTCCTTCGATCCAGCCCTGGTAATCGTCTGGCATTTGAACCAAGTACCAATTTTTCCCATCTGCTTTTTCCAAGATTTTCACCGGAGTTCCCAATAAAACCTGTGTAGACATCTCCGCCGCTTGTGCCGGTTCGGAGCGAACATTCCCCACCGAAACTTGCACTATCCCGATGGTCTTCATTTTGCTCTGCCCAAACACACTGAAGGAAATTAAAATAAATACCCAAATCTTATTTTTCATGATCAAATTTCAAATGGTTTAAATTAGGTAAATAATTCTTTTTTCGTGTTGCTTCGTAGTTATATAGGTGTTGCCCCAAGGCTTTAAAAAACGGAAAGCCAATGGTCTCGTAGTCGTATTTTTCATCGTTGAACACCTCGTCTTCATTGCACAAAATCACTGCCGTCACCAGGAATTCGATTCCTTTTTCGAAATCGACCACATAAGCATTGTCTAATAAAAATCCATACGCATCT
>CANHCG010000089.1 GCA_947459055.1 Cytophagaceae bacterium
TTAGCAAAGGTTTCGGATGAATTTGGTGGAAACACACAAAATTTAGCTGATTTATATTTAGGTTCTACCTTGTTGAAGCAAGGAAAATATGACCAAGCGATTGAAAAATTAAAGAATTTCAATAGTTCTGATTTGTTAGTTCAGGCACGTGCTTATGCCTTAATCGGAGATGCGTATTCGGAGAAAAAATCATTTTCAGAGGCCATTGAATATTACCAAAAAGCCGCGGATTACAAATCAAATAAGTTTTTCTCGCCGAGCTATTTGTTGAAATTAGCCATTGCTTACGAAGCAAATAAACAATCGAAAGAAGCGTTAGATATTTATACGCAAATCACGGAGAAATATGCAGAGTCGGCGGAAGCAACGCCAGCCAAAAAGTATAAAGCGCAATTAGAAAGCTCTATCTCTGAATAAACATACAAGCATTATATGTATAAGGGATAAGGGCAAGCGCTTTTATCCCTTATTCGTTTAACCCCATTGAAATGTCTTCTGCACATAAAAATTTAAGTGAATTTTCGACTGCCGACTTACCAGCCATTCATGACAAGGTATTTGCCATCGTGGTTGCGGAATGGAATACCGAAGTGACAGGCGCGCTTTATGCCGGCGCAGTAAATACATTACTAGCCAATGGGGTGGTTTCGGAAAACATTCTTACTGTTTCGGTTCCGGGAAGTTTTGAATTGAGTTTAGGTGCACAAAAAATGGCACAAAAGGAGCAGGTGGATGCGGTAATTTGTTTGGGCTGTGTGATCCAAGGCGAAACGAGACATTTTGATTTTATTTGCCAAGCGGTTGCGGATGGTATCACGAACGTGAGTTTAAAATATGACAAACCTGTGATTTTTGGGGTATTAACACCAAATAACCAAGCCCAAGCGATGGATCGCGCGGGAGGAAAACATGGAAATAAAGGCGATGAAGCGGCCATAACTGCTATTAAAATGTTGGCTATTAAATAATTACGTATGCAAGTTTGGAAATTTGGAGGAACCTCCGTTGGGAAACCTGAACGAATGCAATCCATTCGTCAACTGATCACCGAGGACGGAATGCCTAAAATTGTCGTTTTATCAGCCCTTTCAGGCAGTACGAACACCCTTCTTTCGATTTCAGAATCCATCATCGCCTTGCAACTCCAAGAAGCGAAGGAGAAAGCTGCAACCCTACGTGCGCATTACGACAACTTCATCAAGGAATTGTATGCCACTGAACAAGGATTGCATAAAGGACAGGAAATCTTAAACAAGGAATTCGGGCTAATCGATCAATTAATCGCCACAGCTCCGTATACGAGTAAACAAGAAAAGGAAATGGTAGCCTTGGGAGAATTATTGTCTACCCAAATTTTTGAGGCCTATTTGCAAGAAGAAGGTGTAGATTCCTATTTATTACCTGCCTTGGATTTCATGGTCATCGATGAGGATAACGAACCGATTTTATCCCAAATCGAACTTAATTTAGCCAAGGTGATGGAACCTGTGAAAAATAAACAGATTTTTATCACCCAAGGCTTCATTTGTCGGAATCCAGCGGGCGAAATCGACAATTTAAAGCGAGGAGGTTCGGATTATACCGCTTCATTAATAGGTGGCGCGATTCAAGCGGAGGAGGTTCAAATCTGGACTGACATCGACGGGATGCATAACAATGACCCTCGGATCGTTAAAAACACCTTCCCAATTCGCGAATTATCGTTTGCAGAGGCGGCCGAGCTAGCTTATTTTGGTGCTAAGATCTTGCACCCAAGTACGATCACGCCAGCTAAAATGAAAGGTGTGCCTGTGCGATTAAAAAATACGATGGAACCGAGTGCATTCGGGACCTTGATTTCTGAAAAATCAACCGACGTTGAAATCAAAGCCATCGCCGCCAAAGACAATATTACAGCTATTTACATTCATTCAACACGCATGTTGAACGCCTACGGTTTTCTGAAACGGGTGTTTGAAATTTTTGAGAAATACAAAACCCCAGTGGATATGATTACCACGTCGGAGGTGTCTGTATCGGTGACGATTGATCAAACGACGCATTTGGATGCCATCATGACGGAATTGCGTGAATTTGCGGAATTAGAGGATCCAGATATGGACCAAGTGATTGTTTGTATCGTGGGTAATTTCTGGGCAGACAAAGCAGGGATCGCAATCAAGGTCTTAAACGCCATGAAAAACATTCCGATTCGGATGATTTCCTATGGAGCATCAGAACATAATATTTCCCTTTTAGTGGATGCTAAACAAAAAAATGATGCATTAAACGCATTAAATGAAGGACTATTTTAAATTTAGGCTATGTTAACGATTCCTTTTATCCGTGCTAATTCCGAGGTAACCATCCAAGGCTTAACCAAAAAACACGTGGCAAATGCCACGGAAATCGTGAATCAATTGCTTTCGATGGACGATGACCGAAAAGCTTTGTTGCAACAAGCCGAGGCCCTATTAGAAAAATCGAACGCAGCCGCGAAGGAAATCGGAGCACTCATGCAATCCGGCCAAAAAGAATTAGCTGAAGGCAAACGTAGTGAAACGGCCGCGCTGAAAAGTACGATAAAAGAACGCGAGGAGGCCGCAAAATTAGCAGAGAAGGCAATGCTAGACCTTTTGGTCACCCTTCCTAATCTACCTCATAGCTCCGTTCCCCAAGGAAAAACAGCAGAAGATAACGAAATTACCTTCACTTGGGGTACGATACCTGTTTTAGACGCGGATGCCCAACCGCATTGGGATTTAATTAAGAAATATGACATCATCGATTTTGATTTAGGGAATAAAATAACCGGCGCTGGATTTCCTGTCTATAAAGGGAAAGGCGCGCGATTGCAACGGGCTTTAATTAATTTCTTCTTAGATGAAGCGATTCAGGCGGGCTATTATGAAATTCAACCACCGATTTTAATTAATGAAGATTCCGGATTTGGCACAGGACAATTGCCCGATAAAGAAGGCCAAATGTACGTCACCAAAGAAGAAGGGCTTTATTTAATTCCAACTGCCGAGGTACCCATCACCAATTTATACCGCGATGTCATAGTCAATGAAAAAGAATTACCCATCAAAAACGTAGGACACACGCCCTGTTTTCGTCGGGAAGCCGGCTCCTGGGGTGCCCATGTGCGTGGATTGAACCGCTTACATCAATTCGATAAAATCGAAATTGTCCAAATTCAAAAACCCGAAAATTCCTATGCGGCTTTAGAAGAAATGTCCCAACATGTACAGGGCATCCTTCAAAAATTAGGCTTGCATTACCGCGTACTACGTTTATGCGGAGGAGATATGGGATTCGCTTCGGCATTAACCTATGACATGGAAGTATGGTCTGGAGCGCAAAATCGCTGGTTAGAAGTAAGTTCTGTCTCAAACTTTGAGACATTCCAAGCGAACCGTTTAAAACTTAGAACGAAAATAGACGGAAAATCTATTCTATGTCATACCTTGAATGGCTCTGCACTTGCCTTACCTCGAATAGTGGCCGCTATCTTAGAAAATAATCAAGGACCCGATGGCATTAAATTGCCGGAAGTATTGGTGCCCTACACAGGTTTTACGCACATTAGCTAATTCCCTCGACACTCAATCGAAAGCCTTCGCCGTGCAAATTCATCAATTGTACGCGAGGGTCTTCCTTCAATGTCTTCCGCAGTTTAGTCATATAGACATCCATACTTCGGGCATTAAAATACGTATCATCCCCCCAAATCAATTTAAGCGCATAGCTTCGGCTAACCGGCCGGCCCAAATTCTCGCACAGCAATTTCATCAGATCATTTTCTTTTGGGGTAAACTTTTGTTCATGGTCATCCAATACCAAGCGCATTTTTTGAGGAAAATACATATAGTTACCTAAAGCAATTTCATCAGCAAGTGTAGGCAATGATTTATCGGATCGACTACGACGTAAAACAGCTTCCATGCGTGCGACCAAAACCTCCATAGAAAAGGGTTTCGTCAAATAATCATCCGCCCCCACCTTGAAACCTTGTAAGGTATCCTCTTCCATAGCCTTCGCTGTCAAGAAAATAATAGGTACTTGATGGTGATTTGCACGAATATCCTTAGCCAATGTAAACCCATCTTTTTTGGGCATCATGACATCCAAGACACAGAGATCAAAAGATCCTTGAACAAAATAATCGAGCGCCTGATCCCCATTTTGAGCCCAGGTCACTTGAAAGCCTTTTTTCTTCAGAAATTCAGCTAATAAGAGTCCTAAATTTGGATCATCTTCCGCTAATAACATTTGTGGCTGCTTATCCTTTTCCATAAGGCAATGAGCTTTCAAAGGTACTACCCTCCCCTAGTTTACTTTTAACAGATACTTGCCCCCCATGGGCCTCGACAATCTTTTTGACGTAACTTAAGCCTAAGCCAAAGCCCTTGACATTATGAACATTGCCCGTGGGTACCCGATAAAAAGGCTCAAAAACCGAACCTAATACCTCTTTTGCCATCCCGATTCCTTGATCCGTCACTAAAATATGCAGGTGTCCGTGTCTGGACTCTGTTGCAATGGTAATGTCGGGTTTAATCGGTGAATATTTGATCGCGTTGTCAACCAAGTTATTCAAGACATTTGAAATATGAACTTCATCAGCAGAAATAATGGAGGGTTCGCTCTGTAAAAATAAGGCCACTTTTCCATGATTGGCCTGCAGCAAGGGTTCATTTATCCCGACTACTTGTTGGATTAAATGATGAATATCCAAAGGCTTCTTTTTAATTATCACGGCCTCTTTTTCCATTTGAGCGGTTAGTAAAACACGCTCCACCTGGCTTCCTAGGCGAATATTCTCATCTTTTATGATGCCTAAATAGCGTAAAATATTTTCATTGTTGGCGATCTGCGGCTCATCTTGGATTAATTGGGTCGCTAATGAAATCGTCGAAATAGGCGTTTTGAATTCATGGGTCATGTTATTGATGAAATCATTCTTGACTTCAGCCAATTTTTTTTGCTTTAGAATTGTCGTAACTGCCACGTAAAAACAAGCTAATACCACGAGTAATAAGAGCGCAGATGCTACAAAACTCAAACCCATCGTTTGCCAGATATAGGCCTTTTGTGCAGGGAAAAATACTTCCAAGACATGGCCTGTATTCGATAAATCATTGGGAAACAAGGGTGAAATAAAAGCCGACTGTAGTACTTCCGGGCGTTTGATGGAAGGAGATGAAGCATAAACCCATGGTTTTTGTTTCTGATTGGATCCAATGCCAAACACATAGGGTAAGTCAATCTGCTTTTCTTTTAATTCTCGCTTAATCAAGCTATCAATGTAGGATGGGGATACTCGCTGCTCAATAGGCCGTTCTTTAAAAAGAAAATTAGCAAATACTTCTTTTGCCATTTCGGTTTTTTTAAGAACCTTTTGCAGTTCCTCCTTTTCAGCTTTTTCTTTATCGACATTCCCCTGTAAATTCCGAATCCGTTCTTGACCCGCTTCTTTGATATTGGAAATAGCAGTTAAAACTTTTTCTCTTTGGCGTATCAAAGGCTTATTTTTTCGATTTTTAAGGCGATTGATTTCCTTTAAGATTTTAGATTGGTTGCCTTTAAAAAGCTCATTCAATTGTTGTTCTTCTCGTAAGCGACGGTTGTAATTTTCAACTTGGTTATTCACCTCATACTGCTCCGTGATCTCTGCGATTTGACCATTGGGTAATAAAAATGATTTACGGACAGTGACAATATCATTCGGAATTTCTTCATGAAAGGGCCGTTGAAAATCCAGATTTTCATTCGCAAAAGCAAGGGTCAATTGGTCTGGTACCGATTCTGGTTGGGCTTTGCCTGGCTTAGACTTGGAGGCAAGTTTTCGGGTTACGGAGGCTATTTTTTCTTGTTGGGTTTCTAAATCCTTTTGCTTCTGAGCGAGAATGACTAATTCTTGTTTCTCTAATTTTCGGACTACCTGGTCCAAACTCGCACGAACATCAGCCGCAAATTGTTCTTTTTTGGTCTCCAACATAAAGCCTAACCAATAGGCTTGAAAGGCAATAAGGCCCATTAAGGCAATGGCCATGGCACTTATGATCAACCTTATTTTTCGTTGGGACATCCGCTTCAGAATTTTTAAGAATTCAAATTTACAAGATAATTTATATCAAAATCAGTTCCTTCGCACTCTTAACATTCTTTAACAATCGACATTAATTAGGATTGTGTAAGTTTGCAACATCAAATTTAAAAAATTATGAAATATCTATTCATCAGCGCGCTATTGAGCGTATGCACGGTACAGGCCTGGGCCCAACAGGAGAAAAAAGAGGCAACCGTTAAAATTGTCATCATCGAAAACGGAAAAGAAAAAGTAATCGAACGCAAATTTTCGGACATCGATCAAGCAGATAAAGAAATTAAAAAATTATCTGATTCGCTAGATGTCAATATTTCTACCTCGAATGGAAAAAATAAAATTGTTCGAGTGGATGTCAATAAAAGCATTGGTAAAACCCTTAGAGGCCCTGAGGGAGGCCCTCAAGGTCCCGTACAACGCCGCATGCGAATTCTTCGCGATGGCAACGGCCCAAAGGACATTATGATTTTCAAAGGTGAAAAAGGAAAAGAGGGTGAGATTATCCTAGAGGATATCAAAGGTGGTGAACACCAAAACTTCGAAATCCAAATTGATAAGGATGGTCCTGGTGGACCTCGCATACTAGGTGGACCGATGCCCTTGAACGGTCGCTTAGCTCCAGGTATGAACGGGCGCATGGGTGTTCAAATGAAAGCATTCCATAAAAAAAGAAAAGATTTCATGGAGAAGCAAAAACAACAAGCTTCCAAAACCGTTAAAGGCCTTTTCGCTTATCCAAATAAACCATTTAATGGCAAATTAAACATCCGTTTTGATGCCCCTGAAAAAGGAAATGTGAGCATCGGTGTAACTGATGTCAATGGAAAAGAAATCGCTGCAGAACAATTAAAAGACTTTCAAGGCGTTTACTTAGGACAAATCGACCTAAAAAAAGCGGGACCTGGGGTATATTTCATCCGGGTCAGCCAAGGCAACGATGGTGCTGTTCGCCGTGTAAAAATCGATTAATTTTATTCAATTCGCTTAAGGTTTGAAAACAGAAAAGGTCAGGAATTCCTGACCTTTTTCTTTTATTGAA
>CANHCG010000090.1 GCA_947459055.1 Cytophagaceae bacterium
GTTTTTAAGCCATAGAACCTATTTACCTTGCAAACGAGCGAATTAATTTATCAAGTGATTAAAAGCCAAGCTCAGGAAACTGAGTGTCGCTGGATTGAGCAAAAATCCGTCTTGGATCTCAAAGGTCTTTCGCTTGCCTTTGTCATTTGTCCGCGATTTATTAGTAAGTCCCAGGTCAATCATTCAAGCCCTATATTACCTGGTTGGAGTTTTCAATCTTGGACATTGGATCGCTTGGTTCGTGTTTATCTGTTATCTCTAATGGCAGAGAAATCAGTGGATGAAAAGGCGTATGTACATCAACTGAATTTACTATTCGATACAGCGGAAATGAACGAGGCGGTCGCTCTGTACAGCGCAATGCCTGTTTTGGCCAATGGAGAGAATTGGTTATTAAGAGCCACGGATGCAGTTCGTTCGAACATCGGAATTGTGTTTGACGCCATTGCCTTTGGTAATCCCTATCCTGCGATTCATTTTTCAGAGTTAGCTTGGAATCAATTGGTCTTAAAATGCATTTTTAACGATAAACCCATTCACCAAATTTTTGGATTAATGGAACGAAATAATGCCTCCCTAGTCCAAACTTTATCTGATTTTGCCCATGAGCGATGGGCGGCTGGCCGAAGAGTACCTTCCCAAGTTTGGCGACTCTGCTCTCCTTTCCTGAATGAAAATCTATTAAAGGATATCGAATATTTATTAAGCCACGAAGACCCAAAAGACATCCTAGCCGGCACTTTGGTATTACAAGAATCCAATTTTCCAGGCACTCAAATATTAAAAGAGAAATACGGAATACAGGCAAGTCCCCAACTTTCATGGGCACCCCTAGAAACCATCGAACCCATTTATGAAGCCTAAGCGATATGTGTAAGAATCCACACCAACAAGACCTAAATCCTTCGCATTTCGAAGGCTCTGAAGAAGAAAAAATCACCGCATCCGAGGTGGAACATGGTTTCCTTCCCCACATTCAGGGAATGAAGTTTTTTGACCCGCACATGCACATGTCCTCTCGAACGACAGATGATTATCAAGCATTAGCTGATGCAGGTGTTGTAGCCTTAATTGAACCTGCTTTTTGGTTAGGTCAACCACGAACGGGCCTAGCTTCCTTTCAAGATTATTTTGCCAGTTTGGTCGGCTGGGAACGATTCCGCAGCTCGCAGTTTGGCATCAAACATTATTGCACCATCGGGCTAAATTCTCGAGAAGCGAATAACGAGGCTTTGGCAGAACAAGTAATGGAAATTCTACCCTTGTTTTTACAAAAAGAAGGCGTGGTGGGCGTAGGCGAAATCGGATTCGATGATCAAACAGCTGCCGAAGAAAAATATTACCGGGCTCAACTAGAATTAGCCAAAGAAATGGGGCTACCCGTGCAAGTACACACGCCCCACCGAGATAAGAAAAAAGGAACCGAACGAAGTATGGCCATCGCGCTAGAACATGGCTTGGCTCCCAACATGGTCATCATCGACCATAAT
This sequence comes from Cytophagaceae bacterium, assembly GCA_947459055.1. Taxonomy (GTDB): domain Bacteria; phylum Bacteroidota; class Bacteroidia; order Cytophagales; family Spirosomataceae; genus Aquirufa. Next base: position 1,491 of record CANHCG010000090.1, read on the forward strand.
AACGAAGAAACTTGTAAATCCGTTCTTGACCAAGGCTTTTATGCCGCCTTTACCATTTATCCATTTACCAAAATGGGCAATGAGCGCATGGTCGAAATCGTCAAACAATACGGCCCTACCCGAATCATGGTCAATTCGGCGGCTGACTGGGGAATCTCAGATCCATTGGCCCTTCCGAAAACGGCTGCCTTAATGAAAATAAAGGGAATCGACGAGGAAACGATTCGACAAGTAACTTACCAAAACGCACTTAACGCCTTCGCCCAAAGTGGTCAAATCCAAGAAAGTGATTTTATCCATGGCTTAGAAATAGACCAATCGCTGAAATTTAATGGAAATACCGTTTTACGTGGTGGGCAAGCTCCACGAATTAACAAAAACTCCCTGATCATCCGCTAATGGCCAAATTCAGAGCCTTTCTAGAGCTAATGCGGCCGGCCAATGTAGTCACTGCCTTTACGGATGTGGCGGCTGGCATGGCAATCGTTGGCTACGTTTTTGGAAAAGAGATGAACCTAGTAGTCCCACTCTTAACGCTCGGAATAAGTTCCATGGCTTTGTATGCTGGCGGAGTGGTATTTAATGATATTTTTGACCAAGAATTAGATTCCGTGGAAAGGCCAGAACGAGCGCTTCCGAGTGGGCGAATTAAACGCCAAGAAGCTATTTTTGGTGGAATCGCCTTACTAGCTATCGGGATTTTTCTCGCTTTTTGGCAAAGCCGGCTTAGTGGCTATTTATCCATCCTGATCACGATGCTGGCACTTTTCTATGATGCAAAGGGCAAGCATATGCGGATTTTTGGGCCGATAAATATGGGATTATGTCGGGCGGTCAACCTAGGTTTGGGCATGAGTATTTATGAATTAGGATTTTTAGAACATGGCACATTGATGCTCATTCCCTTGATTTACATTGCTGCCATCACCCTGGTGTCGCGTGGAGAGGTGCATGGAAGTCTTTCGAGCCCACTTTGGTTTGCGGCCATTTTATTTTTAATGGTGCATGCCTCACAGCTCTGGGCAGCTAAATCCTCAGGAAATTTATTGATTGCATTGCCCTTCGTGCTCGTGCACGCTTATTTAGTACTGAGTAAATTAGTCATCGCAATTCGCGATCCCAAGGGATCAAACATAGGAAAAACAGTAAAAATGGGAGTATTGACCTTAATCTTAATGAACTCAGCCTGGGTTAGCCTAAGTGGTCAATGGGAAATGGCGATCCTAGTTCTTTTTCTATTACCTATTTCGATTCAATTAGGTAAAAAGTTTGCCGTTACTTAAATTTGACGCATGCAATCGTTACAACAACATTTCCAAGTACCCTTTAGGTACGAAGTTTTCTTCACTCAAAACCTATTTGACCCCTCAAATGCTATGCTTGGGGACTTTATTCGGAATTTTGGAAATCCTGAATTTAAAAAAAGAATATTAGTTGTCATCGACAAAGGCGTCGCGGATGCACATCCTGCCTTGACCAGTCAGATTATTGCTTATTTTTCAGATGGAAAAATTGCCGATCTTTCACCGGAAATTTTAGTACTACCTGGGGGTGAAATATGTAAAAATGACCCAAGATTTTACGAGGAAGTTGTTCGGGCGATCGATGAACATCGGATTGATCGACATTCCTTTGTAGCAGCGATTGGTGGTGGTGCCTTTTTGGATATGGCAGGATATGCCGCCGCCATATCTCACCGGGGCGTTAAACTAATCCGAATTCCTACAACAGTTTTATCCCAAAACGATTCCGGCGTGGGTGTCAAAAATGGCGTTAATTACCTCGGTAAAAAGAATTTTTTAGGCACCTTTGCGCCTGCCGTAGCCGTATTTAATGACATGCATTTTTTACGCACGCTAGGCGATCGTGATTGGCGCTCAGGCATTGCTGAGGCAATTAAAGTGGCTTTGATTAAGGATTTGGCTTTTTTCGAGTGGTTAGAACAACATGCCTCCGACATGAATGCGCGCAACGAGCCCGTCATGATGGAACAAATTTACCGTTGTGCCGACTTACACATGCAACATATTTCCTCTGGCGATCCCTTCGAATTAGGTTCGGCTCGGCCTTTGGATTTCGGCCATTGGGCCGCCCATAAATTGGAATACCTCAGTAATTTTGAAATTCGCCATGGCGAAGCTGTTGCCATCGGAATCGCTTTAGATTGTGTTTATTCTCATTTAAAGGGGCAAATTTCAAAAGAAGATTTAGATCGAATTCTTCAGTTGATTCGTCACCTAGGATTTGATTTATTCCATCCGGCCTTGGCTGAAAATGATAAAATTAATTTACATAAAGGGCTTCAAGAATTTCAAGAGCATTTAGGTGGTCATTTAACAATTACCTTGTTAGTCGCGCTCGGCAAAGGCCAAGAAGTTCATGAAATGGATTTTGAAATCATTAAAAAATCAGTGGATTATTTAGCTGAATTAACCTAATATGAAAACAAACCAAGGCCATTTGAGCTATTGCAGCAATATCCACCCAGGTGAAATTTGGGCACAACATTTTGCTGAATTACAAAAAAATGTCCCCTTGGTCAAAGCCCAAGTTTCACCTGATCTAGCCATGGGCCTAGGCCTTCGCATCGCGAATCAAGCGAGTATAGACTTGCAAAATCCAAAGGAATTCGATGCGCTTAAATCTTGGTTGACAAAAGAAAACCTCTATGTTTTTACGTTAAACGGTTTTCCCTTTGGAGGATTTCATGATACCGTGGTGAAAGATCAGGTGCATGCGCCCGATTGGACTACCCCAGCACGCTACGAATACACCCTTCGCCTAGCCCATATTTTGGCTAATTTATTACCCGAAAATGAGCAAGAGGGAAGTATTTCTACCTCTCCTATTTCCTACAAATATTGGTGGGATAGTCCTGAGAAACTTGATGATGCGACAAAAAAAGGCACATTAGCGCTCTTGGAACTGGTTATTGCATTGGCAGATTTGGAAAAAGTGACAGGAAAATGGATTCACATCGACATCGAACCTGAACCGGATGGCATTTTAGAAAATCATCGGGAATTTGTGGATTGGTATGAAGGTGTATATTTGCCGATGGGCAAAGAGTTCTTGAAAGCCCGCGGAAAAGAAAATGAAGAGGCTTTATTACGCCGACATGTCCAATTATGCTTCGACATATGCCATTATGGGGTCAGTTTCGATAAACCCAGTACATGTATCCAAGAACTTATTGACAAACAAATACCCGTTGGGAAAATTCAAATCTCCTCGGCCCTTCGCGTCGATTTACGAGAGGATCCATTAACTCAAATTGAAGCCCTTCGGAAATACCACGAGCCTGTATATTTACACCAAGTAAAAGCGCTAGGCAAAGATGGAAGCTATATTCAATACCGCGATTTAGATGAGGCAATTGCCGATTTTACTCCGGAACGAGATAACGAATGGCGTGTGCATTTTCATGTACCCTTATTTTTAGAAAATTATGGGTTATTGGGTTCGACTCAGCAAGAAATTCGGGAAACCATTGCCTTCCAAAATACGCAATCATTTACCAGACATTTGGAAATAGAAACCTATACTTGGGGTGTTCTACCTGCTGAATTTCAGGTACCCATGGACCAGTCGATTAGTCGGGAAATACAATACATCCAAGGCCTTTTAAAGAAATAAAGATGCAAAAAACAGTTGTCATCGACATCGTAGGTCTGTCCGAAAGTGTCATTACAGAATACACCCCGTTTTTAAAATCCTACATAGCCAAGAATCACATCAGCAAAATAAAACCTGTACTTCCGGCGGTTACAACCACGTCCCAGAGTGTATATGTGACAGGTAAATATCCGACAGCCCATGGAATTGTAGGAAATGGTTGGTACGATGCCACGGATGCCGAAGTGAAATTTTGGAAACAATCCAATCATTTAGTAGGTGCCGAAAAGGTTTGGGATGAAGCTAAAAAACGAAATCCAGCCTTCACCTGTGCGAAGATGTTTTGGTGGTATAACATGTATTCATCGGCTGACTATTCCGTCACGCCACGCCCCCAATATCATCAAGACGGCGTTAAGGCGCCCGATTGTTATTCTTATCCACCCGAATTACGAGATGAGTTGCAAGCTAAACTAGGCACATTCCCTCTATTTAGTTTTTGGGGGCCAAATGCCAATATTAAATCCTCGAAATGGATTGCAGATGCTTCTATGCATGTAGATGCCATGTATGACCCGACTTTGCAATTAATTTATCTCCCTCATTTGGATTATTGCTTGCAAAAATTCGGAGTTGATTTTCCTAAAATCAAAAAAGAATTAGGGGAAATCGATGCGTTAATTCAAGAATTAGTGATCTATTTTGAAAGCAGAGGGGCAAAAATTATTTTACTTTCCGAATACGGCATCAATAATGTCACGGAGCCTATTCATGTAAACCGGGTATTACGCCAACATGGCTATTTATCCATTCGAGAAGAACGGGGATTGGAATTATTAGACGCGGGTGCGAGCGCAGCTTTTGCTGTATCGGATCATCAGATTTCGCATATTTATGTAAAAAACAAGTCCCAAATCCCAGAAATCAAGGCACTTCTTTCAGCCATTCCGGGGGTATCAAAAGTCTTGGATGCCAAAGAAAAAAAGGCGAACCATATCGACCATCCACGAGCAGGTGATTTAATTCTGATTGCGGATACGGATAAATGGTTTACGTATTACTATTGGTTGGACAATGCGAAGGCACCTGATTTCGCGCGTTGTGTGGAAATCTTCAAAAAACCAGGCTATGATCCGGTTGAAATGTTCATGGATCCGAGTAATCCGTTGATAAAATTAAAGGCCGGATATAAGTTGGCCCGCAAACTCAGCGGTTTCCGGTATTTGATGGATGTGATTCCTTTGGACGCCACATTAATCAAGGGATCTCACGGAAGTCCAGATTGTGCCAAAGAATTTTATCCGGTTTTCATCTCAAAAAACAAGGAAGTGGACGAGATTGCGCCAACAGACGTGTACAATTTAATTTTGGATAGCATTTTCTCCTGATTTTTTTTTAGATTTCCGACCTAAAAAAACAAAGACATGAAAAAATTTATCGCAAGTTTAGCCCTAGTCGCAGCGATGGTAGGCTATTCCAATGAAGCAACTGCTCAAGAATTCAATGCACAGATGATGGTTCAACGTCAAATGGAACGCATGAGCACTGAACTTTCACTCAGTAAGGACCAAGAGAAAAAAATGGAGCCCTTATTATTAGGTCGCATGGAAAAAATGATGGAATTCCGTCAAGCAGGCATGGAGCGTGATGCGATGCAAGCTGAAATGAAAAAAATAAATGATGCCCAATTAGAGCAATTAAAGGCAATTTTAACGCCAGAGCAATTGGAAAAATACAAAACAATGCAAAGCCAAATGCGTCAAGGCGGCGGCGGTCCAAGAAACTAATATGAACAAAACTACATTCCTCTTCATTTGCTTATTGGCAAATTCCCTTTTCGCTCAATCGATTCCGAAAGTAAACGGTATTCCCTTGGGCATGGTATCCTA
>CANHCG010000091.1 GCA_947459055.1 Cytophagaceae bacterium
GAAGATGTATTTTCTCTTTGGTTCGACCATGGCAATAAAATAAATGCGACCGATATTCATGGCAAACGCCTGATGGATCAAGCACCTTCTTATGCCTACATCGTTGTGCCGAATGTCACTGAGGAAGCCCTCGCCGCATCGAGCACAAGCAACCGGAACATCGAAATTTTGGCTAATACCGAACAAGTACAAGCGGTGAAACATACGAAATTAGGTATGGTGCAAGCCGCATTTTATCAAGCGGGTAGCGTCGACTTCGCGCCCGGACAATCCTTGAAATTAGGCAGTCAAGGCATGGTGATGTTGCAGATGCAGGGGAATAAATTGGCAAAAATATCAGTGTCAGATCCGTCTCGCCGACTAGCACAAGTACTCGTTACAAGCCCAGGAATTTACGCCGCGAAAGGCAAGGGTTTTTCTTGCTTCCCGAATAAATCGGAGAATAAAACCTTGTGGATCATCGATCTGCCTCAGGGGGCTTACGCGGGAAAAAGTGCAACAATTTCGATTCAATAAATGTAAGCCATGGAAAATATCCGCCGACGAAGCTTTCTGAAAACAAGTTCCTTGCTCATGGGATTGCCCATTATTCCCATGTTGGCGCCTAAAAAACCATTATTATCTTTCTCTACCTTGGGCTGTCCGGCCTGGAGCTTTGAAAAAATTATTCAATGCGCGGTGGAGAATGGATATCAAGGCCTTGAAATTAGGGGTATTCAAGGCGAATTGAATTTGCCCAAAATCCCATTGTTTTCACAGGAAAAGATCGCGTCTACCCGGAGGCAGGTGGCGTATGCCGGTTTGAAAATTATCAATTTAGGTTCTTCGGCAAATATGCATTTTATCGATACCGGAAAACGAAAAACGAATTTGGACGAGGCGAAAAAGTTCATCGAATTAGCGAATGGATTGAATTGTCCATTTGTCCGTGTTTTCCCCAATGATCTGCCCAAGGATCAAAATGAAGCCAAAACGGTGGATGTGATTATTCAAAGTCTGCGAGAATTAGGTGATTTTTCGAAGGGGAGCGGGGTAAAGGTACTTTTGGAATCCCATGGAAAAGTCATTAAAAGCGACATGCTTTTACACATCATGCGATCAGTGAATCATCCACAGGTGGGCTTGGTGTGGGATTATTTCAACATGTGGTCGGTCACCAAAGAGGACCCATCCATGGTTTATTCTCGTTTGAAAAAATACATTTTGCATACGCACATCAAAGATGCCTATATGCAAGAAAGTGGCGAAGAATATAGTCTGATCGGTGAAGGGAATGCGCCGCTTGAGGATGCGCTTCATGCCTTAAAATCGGGGGGCTATACTGGTTATTATAGTTTTGAATGGGAAAAATTATGGCATCCGGAAATTCCAGATCCGTCGATTGCGATTCCGCATTTTGCCAAAAACTTTTCAAAATATTGGTCCTAAAGATGAAAGCGAAACAAACTTTTGATGCGATTGTGGTGGGTTCGGGAATCAGTGGTGGTTGGTCCGCCAAAGAACTTACCGAACGCGGCCTAAAAACATTATTGCTCGATCGGGGTCGGGACGTGAAACATGTGGTCGACTACCCGACGACCCTGACTCAACCCTGGGAATTCAAACATGGCGGTCAGGTGCCTCTGGCCCTTAAAAAGGAATATGGAATCGCTAGTAAAAACTTTATCTTTTCAGAGGCCACGGCTCATTTTTTAACCAAAGACGAAGAACAGGCTTACATTCAAGATCGACCGTATGATTGGATTCGAGCGTACCATGTAGGGGGGCGTTCCCTCTTGTGGGGAAGACATACACAACGCTGGAGCGATTTTGATTTCACGGGTCCGGCGCGTGATGGATTTGCGGTGGATTGGCCGATTCGCTATCAGGATTTGGCACCATGGTACAGCCATGTCGAGAAATTCGTGGGTATATCGGGCAATAAAGATGGCCTGGAAACCTTACCCGATGGGGATTTTATTAAACCTTATGAATTATCCTGCGTGGAAAAACATTTTGGGAAGGTGGTGAATGAAAAATACCCGGACCGTCATGTCATTATCGCCCGGACGGCCAACTTAAGTCAGGCCGATAAAATTCATCAATCAGTCGGAAGAAGTAAATGCCAGCATCGCAATTTATGTGAACGTGGATGTCCCTATGGGGGGTATTTTAGTAGCAATTCGGCAACGCTTCCGGCGGCTTACCAAACAGGTAATTTGACCCTCAAACCGCATTCTGTGGTTCATTCAATTATTTACGACGAGCAAAAAAAGAAGGCGGTGGGTGTTCGGGTCATCAATGCGCTGACGCATGAAGCAGAGGAATATTTCGCATCGATCATTTTTGTGAATGCCTCACCGCTGGCCACAAACTTGATTTTATTGAATTCTATTTCATCTCGCTTCCCGAATGGCTTGGGGAATGATTCGGGGATTTTGGGAACGCATATGGCTTTTCATAGTTACCGAGGAAGAATTACGGCAGAATACGATGGGGATTTGGGCTTTAAAACGGAGGGTCGGCGACCTACTTCGGGTTATATTCCCCGCTTCCGAAATGTGTATAAACAAGAAACTGATTTTTTACGTGGTTATGCGAGTAATTTATCGGCGAGTCGGGTGGTGGAAAATGCGAAAGATTTATTGGGAGAATCGTTGAAGAATCAGTTGCTCGCCCAGAAACTCGGGAATTGGCATATCAATGTGGGTATGATGGGCGAAACCATCCCTAAAGCTAGTTCGCAAGTTCGTTTGGATGCGGAGGCGAAGGATAAATATGGTATTCCGCAGTTGAGGGTGTCGATTGGCTATGATGCGAATGACGAGAAGATGTTGAAGGATTTTCACCAACAATTCACCGAGATGTACCAGGCCGCCGGATTTAAAAACATTCAACCCATCGATACCAAGCGTCTTCCAGGCAATGAAAACCATGAGATGGGCGGGGTGCGCATGGGTAGGGATCCGAAGACCTCCATGTTAAATGGTTTTAACCAATTGCATCATTGTAAAAATGTATTTGTGACGGATGGTTCCTGTATGACTTCGACGTCTACACAGAATCCATCCTTAACGTATATGGCCTTGACTGCTCGGGCTGTGGATTACGCGGTTCGAGAGCGGAGGAAGTTGAATTTATAATTGAACATATAAGTAATAGAAATAATTTCTTCATATTTACCTGAGTTTAAAAACCTATTTAAGATGAAAAATTCGCGTAGAACCTTTATGAAAAAGGCATCGTCCGGCGCCTTTGCATTGACACTTGGAGGTGTACTTCCCTCTTTTTCGGCTAAAAGTTACCAAAACATTCAGGGGGCGAATGAGAAGATTCGGGTGGCCTGCATGGGAGTAAATAGTCGAGGATTGGCCGTTGGGAAAAATTTCGCCCACCAAAAAAACTGTGAGGTATTGCATGTCTGCGATGTGGATTCTCGGGCTGCGGAGATTTGCATCGATGCCATTGGGAAAATCCAAGCCAATAAACCTCGGGCCACTCCTGATTTTAGAAATGCGTTAGAGGATAAAGATTTGGATGCGCTGATTGTGACAGCTCCGGATCATTGGCATGCGCCAGCGGCTCTATTGGCCTGTTCTGCGGGGAAGCATGTGTATTTAGAAAAACCTTGTAGCCATAATCCGAATGAGGGCGAGATGCTTATTAAGTCAGCGGAAAAACATAAGCGTGTATTGCAAATGGGAAATCAACGCCGTTCTTGGCCAAATGTGGCCGGGGCTATAGCGGAATTGCATGCAGGGGTGATTGGTCGTCCTTATTTTGCGAAAACCTGGTATACAAATAATCGGCCGTCGATTGGAATCGGAAAGGAAACGGCGGTGCCGACCTGGTTAAATTACGATTTATGGCAAGGCCCTGCACCGAGAAAGGCATTTAAGGATAATTTAATTCATTATAATTGGCATTGGTTTTGGCATTGGGGAACAGGAGAGGCACTTAACAATGGCACCCATATGGTGGATTTAGCCCGCTGGGGTTTGCAGGTTGAATACCCAACGAAAGTTAGTTCGAACGGTGGCCGTTTCATGTATCAGGATGATTGGGAAACGCCCGATACTCAGGTGATTAATTTGGAATTTGCGAATAAATCGATGATTTCTTGGGAGGGTAGAAGTTGCAACGGAAAATCCATCGAAGCCAATAGCGTCGGGATTATTTTTTATGCCGAACAAGGAAGTATGGTTATTGAAAGCGGAAATTCCTATAAGATTTATGATTTGAAAAATAATTTGGTGAAGGAGGTGAAAAATAATTTTACCGTCGACGCCCGCAATCTTTCCGATCCATCTCAAAACTTGGATGCCTTGCATATTCTCAATTTTTTTGATGGCATTCGTTTAGGGACTCGGTTGAATTCCGATATTGTTAGCGGGCATCAAAGCACGCTTTTGGTACAATTAGGAAATATCTCCCAGCGCGTCGGCCGCAGCCTTCAGATTGACCCGAAAAATGGTCATATTTTGAATGATAAAGCAGCGATGAAATTTTGGTCGCGGACGTATCAAGCGGGTTGGGAACCAACAATTTAACTATGGAAGGATCGGCCAATTCACTCGGAAATCAAGCACAATTTTTAAGCAAGCGATTATATTCGCTCGATGCCTTACGGGGTTTCGATATGTTCTGGATCATAGGCGCTGAAGACATCATTCATGGCTTGGCTAAATATACCCATTCCCCATTTTGGGAAGGATTTTCGGATCAATTGCGACATCCAGTTTGGAACGGCTTTACCATGTATGACCTAATTTTCCCGCTATTTATTTTCTTGGCCGGGGTATCTACACCCTATTCGATCGGGAAAGCTTTGGGAGATGGGGTGGCGAAACAGGTCTTATTGCGCCGAGTGATTAAACGAGGCCTGATCTTATTTGCCTTAGGAGTAATTTATAACAATGGATTGACATTAAGGCCATTGGCCGAAATTCGTTTTTCGAGCGTTTTAGGTCGGATTGGGATTACGTATATGTTTGCCAATATTTTGTACCTCTATGTAAAGGAACGCTGGTTGGCAATCTGGTTTGCAGGGTTGTTGATTGGGTATTATTTACTCTTAAAATTCTTGTCGGCACCTGGATTTGCTGCGGGTGATTTAAGTATGGAAGGTAATTTTGCTTCCTATGTAGATCGGATGTTGTTACCAGGAAAATTAAGCTTGGGTATTCATGATACGGTGGGATTATTTAATAATATTCCAGCGATTGGAAATGCCTTAGCGGGGATTATGGTAGGCATTTTCCTTAAAAAAACGAATCTTGGGGGTCGGGAAAAGTCCTTGTATCTCGCATCTGTAGGGCTAATTTCATTACTGATGGCGCAGGTATGGAACTTAGATTTTCCGATAAATAAAAATCTGTGGTCTAGTTCTTTTGTACTGCAAACGGTAGGTTTTAGCCTGCTCTTTTTTGCCTTATTTTACTATGTGATTGACGTGTTGGGCTATAAAAAATGGGCATTTATGTTTCAAGTGATTGGGGTGAATTCCATTTTAATTTATTTATCTGAAAAGTTTATTGAATGGGAATATACAGCCAAAAAACTTTTTGATTGGGTGTATCAATTGGCCGGCGAACCCATGGCCCCTATTTTTGTAGCCATCGCGATTTTACTAATCAAATGGCTTTTTCTCCGTTTGTTATATCAAAAGAATTTATTTTTACGTGTTTAAATTGAATATGCGACCATTACATATTGCCCATAATGCCCAAGAACTCGGTATTGCAGCCGGGAAGCAAGCGGCTGCCTTAATCAAAGAAACGATCCAACAAAAAGGTTTCGCCAATATCATTTTGGCCACAGGAACCAGCCAGTTTGAGACGATAAATCAATTAATCAGCGATCCTGATATTGCCTGGGAACATGTCCAAATGTTCCATTTGGATGAATACATTGGGCTGCCTATCTCACATAAGGCGAGCTTTCGGAATTATTTAAATGAGCGATTTGTGAATTTGGTTCCCACCCTTCAGAAGGCTCATTTGATTAATGGGGAAAAGGATCCTCAGATTGAATGCGATCGCTTGGGTGCACTTATTCAACAACATCCGATCGATGTGGCACTCGTCGGTATCGGAGAAAATGGGCATTTAGCCTTCAATGATCCACCTGCCGATTTTGAGACGGAAAATCCCTACATCGTGGTTGCCTTGGATGAGGCTTGTCGGGCCCAGCAAATGGGCGAAGGTTGGTTCGATCACCTCGATCAAGTCCCAACCCACGCCATTAGCATGTCCATAAAACAAATCATGAAATCCGCCCACATCATCTGTTCTGTTCCGGATGAACGTAAGGCGCAAGCCGTTCACGATTGCCTTTGTTTAGATATTTCGCCCCTTTTTCCAGCGAGTATTCTTCAAACTCATCCGCATTGTGAAGTGTATTTAGATACCGAATCCGCAAAGCTTTTACCTCATGCATAAGATTGCTGGCCGACTTAAAATTTCTAATGGCCAAATCATAGGCGCTAATTCGATTATTTCGGGGGCCTGTTTGTTAGTGGAGCATGGAAAAATTTTAGGAATTGAGGCCATGGATACTGAATTTCCTGGGGCGGAATTAGTCGACGCGCGAGGGCAGTATATTTCACCCGGGTTTATGGATATCCATGTGCACGGAGGCGGGGGAAGTGATTTTATGGATGGTTCGGTGGAGGCTTTTTTGACCATCGCACAAACCCATACCAAGCACGGGACTACATCCCTGTTACCCACTACCTTAACGAGTGAAAAGGAGGATTTGATACAAACCTTGGAGGCTTTTGGGAAAGCAGTGATGGTTAATACTATGGGTGCGAATTTAATGGGAATGCATTTGGAAGGGCCTTATTTTGCGATGTCTCAACGAGGGGCCCAAGACCCTAAATACATCCGAAATCCTGATCCGGCAGAATATGAAGAAATTCTGAATAGCTATACTTGCATCAAACGATGGAGCGCTGCTCCTGAATTACCTGGTGCCGTCGC
>CANHCG010000092.1 GCA_947459055.1 Cytophagaceae bacterium
CCGTATTTAGGAGCGGGTGAGTTCTATTTAGAATATGGCAATTTTGAATATGCAATCACGGTGCCAGCTTCGCACATCGTGGTGGGTTCAGGGGAATTAATTAATCCGACGGAAGTGTATACGGCGGAACAAGTAAAACGTTGGGCTGCCGCTAATCAATCTGAAAAAACAGTGATCATTCGTTCGGCTGCCGAGGTATTGGATCCTGCGTCTCGTCCAGCGAAAGATCGCTTAACTTGGAAATTTAAATGTCAAAATGCGCGAGATGTGGCCTTTGCTACCTCTAAGTCCTTTATTCTGGATGCGGCGCGGATAAATTTACCGAGTGGTAAAAAGTCCATGGCCGTTTCTGTGTATCCGGTCGAATCTGATGGGCAAAATGCTTGGGGTCGCTCGACAGAATACGTGAAAGCATCGATTGAGCATTATTCGAATTGGTTATATGAATATACGTATCCTGTGGCAACGAATGTGGCAGGCATTGTTTCGGGTATGGAGTATCCAGGAATAATCTTTTGTGGATATCGGGATCAAACACGTGCTTTATGGGGCGTGACGGATCATGAATTTGGACATAACTGGTTTCCGATGATTGTAGGTTCTAATGAGCGGAAGTTCCCATGGATGGATGAGGGTTTTAATACTTTCATTAATTTTTATTCGACGGATGCGTTTAATAAGGGAGAATTCAAAAATGGGAAATTTGATATGCATCAATTGGCCCCGCGCATATTCCGTGAAAATGCAGATCCCATTATGTCGATTCCGGATGTAGTTCAACCTCAAAATTTAGGTTGGGAAGCTTACAACAAACCGGGTTTTGGTCTACGCATGTTGCGGGAGCATATTTTAGGGGCTGACCGGTTTGATTATGCGTTTAAGCAATATATTGCTCGTTGGGCCTTTAAGCACCCAACTCCACATGATTTCTTTAAATCGATGGAAGATGGGACGGGTGAGGATTTAGGTTGGTTCTGGCGTGCTTGGTTTTATGAACTTTGGAAATTAGATCAATCGGTGAAGGATGTCGCCTACATCGAACAAGACCCGAGCAAAGGGGCAATCATTACGATTGAAAATCTTGATAAAATGGCAATGCCGGCTGTGGTAGAGGTGGAGTTAGTGGGAGGTGCGAAGGAGCGATTCACGTTTCCGGTGGAAATTTGGCAACGAGGGGGAACTTGGACGTTTAAAACAGCAACGAATTTGCCGATTAAATCGGTGAGCATCGATCCAGACCATTCTTTTCCAGATATCAATTCTAAAAATAATATCTGGCGGCCGCTCGCTTATCGAGCACCGAAAGGAAATTAATTTCAAAAACCTGATAAATTTTATCAGGTTTTTTTTGAATATTTTTTTTAAAATAAGTTGGATTTACTTGAAGCTGTACCAATTGCATTATTTTTATAAAAAAACCGAAAACTCTATTGAATTGATGGATTATTTTCGAATTACTTGTAGTGATTTTTTAGAATTCAAATCGAAAAATAACCGAATAGGAGGCTCCTTGCGTTATTTTCCTTTAAAAATATCTTTGGCAATTTTTTTTAATTAAAATTATGTGTTTAAGTTTAGGGGATTATTTGTAGATGAATTGTTATTATTCGTCGACTAAACCTTTTAACTAATCTCTTTATGAACACAAAATTTTACCCAAGTAAGTTGATCTACTTGCTGGCCTTTTTGTTATCCTTTTCGAGGGTTTCATATGGTCAAAATCGAACGGTAACTGGAAAAGTTACGGATGAGAAGGGCGAAGCCTTGATTGGTGTTAACATTATTGTTAAAGAAACCAACAGGGGCGTATCTTCAAATGCAGAAGGAAAGTATTCTATTTCTGTTCCTGATGCGTCAAGTAAATTAGTTTTTACCTTTGTGAGTTACGAATCAAAGGAAATTGTAGTTGGCAGTCAAAGTATTTTGAATGTTTCCTTAACACCGGATGCCAAAAGTTTATCTGAGGTAGTTGTGGTAGGATACGGTGTTCAAAAGAAGGCCACTGTTTCGGGTTCAGTTGTATCGGTAAAAGGTACAGATCTTCAGAAATCGCCAAGTGTTAACTTAAGTAATTCCTTAGCTGGTCGTATGGCGGGGGTTGTTGCGGTTAACCGTTCAGGTGAGCCAGGATATGATGGTTCTTCCATTCGTATTCGTGGAGCTAATACGCTGAATAACAATGATGCCTTAATCGTAATCGATGGTATTCCTAATCGTGCGGGTGGTTTAGACCGTATTAATCCTGCGGATATTGAGACAATCTCAGTATTAAAGGATGCATCTGCTGCGATTTATGGAGCGCGTGCTGCGAATGGAGTAATTTTGATTACCACGAAAAAAGGAAAATCAGGCAAGCCTGAGTTATCTTATTCATTCAATCAAGGTTTTTCAGATCCTACGGTAGTTCCTAGATTAACAAATGCTGCTCAGTATGTAGGCATGTTAAATGATTTGGATATTTATCAATTACCAACTAGCCAATGGGCTGCTGCTACAGCTGCTTACAAAGCGACAGGTGTTTACAATGGTAGAAAGGCGCCATATAGTCCAACTGACATTCAAAAATATGCGGATGGATCTGATCCTTGGCTTTACCCAAATACAGATTGGTACAAGGCGACTTTGAAATCATGGTCACCTCAGTCTCGTCACAATGTTCAAATGAGCGGAGGAAGCGAAAATATCAAGTATTTGGCTTCTTTGGGCTATCAAAATCAAGATGCATATTATAAAAATTCGGCAACGGGTTTTGAGCAATACGATTTGCGTTTGAATTTAGATGCGAAGATTAATGAAAATGTGAACTTATCGATCGGTGTTTTAGGTCGTGAAGAATTCCGTCGATTCCCAACTCAGTCAGCTGGAGCTATTTTCCGTATGCAAATGAGAGGGAAACCACAAGAGCAAGCTTTTTGGCCAAATGGTTTACCAGGTCCAGATATTGAAAACGGACAAAATCCGGTAGTTATCACGACTAACCAAACTGGTTATGACCGTGATAAGCAAAGTTATTTTCAAACAAATGGACAATTGGATGTTAAAATTCCATGGATTCAAGGCTTGAAATTAACGGGTACGGCGGCAATTGATAAGCGTTTCCGTGCAACGAAACGTTGGGAGACACCTTGGACTCTTTACCAAAGAGGATCTGGCTTTGAGGCAGATGGAAAGACACCAATTTTGGTGGCTAACAAGCGTGGTCCAGCGGAACCTCGCTTAACTTTGGGAGATGAAAACCAATTAAATATTCTATTAGGAGCGATTGCAACCTATGAGCGCAAATTTAATGCGCATGGAATTACGGTTTTAGCGGGAACGAACAGAGAAACCATTGATGGAGATAACTTCAATGCCTACCGTCGTTTCTTCATTTCACCGGCTTTAGATCAAATTTTTGCGGGTGGTGACTTAGAGAAAAATAATGGTGGTGGAGCGTTTGAGCGTGCTCGTTTAAACTACTTTGGTCGTGTGGCTTATAACTTCAAAGAAAAGTATTTAGCTGAATTCTTATGGCGTTATGATGGTTCTGATATTTTCCCTGAAGCGACACGTTACGGATTTTTCCCAGGTGGTATGTTAGGCTGGGTGATGTCTGAGGAGAACTTCATTAAAGATCAATTACCAGTTGTTAATTTCTTGAAATTGAGAGGTTCTTGGGGACAAATGGGTAATGACCAAATTGCGACTTATCAATATTTGTCAACCTATGGATTCCGTAGCTACATTATTGGAAACGTAGAAACTAAAACATTATTTGAGACCAAAATCCCGAACAGTAATATTCAATGGGAGGTGGCAACTAACTCAGATATTGGTTTAGAAGGATCCTTATTCAATGATAAAGTGACCTTTGAATTAGATTATTTCTACAATAAGCGGACTGATATTCTTTGGGTGAAAAATGCCTCGGTTCCACAGTCGACGGGTTTGACTTTACCAGCTCAAAATATCGGAGAAGTTGAGAACAAAGGATTTGATTTTACAATTGGATACCGGAATCAAATTGGTGATTTCAAATACAATTTAGGATTGAACGGAGGTTACGCTAAGAATAAGATTTTATTCTGGGATGAGGCTCCAGGTGCGCCAGAATGGCAACGTTCGACGGGCAGACCGATGAACACATTCGTGGCCTATCAATATGATGGTGTATTCAAGGACCAAGCTGAAATCGATGCAAACACCCTTAATTACAAGGCGATTGTAAACACGTTACGTCCTGGTGATATGAAATACAAGGATTGGAATGGTGATGGTAAAATTTCCCCAGATGATATGGTGCGGAATGACTTTACTCAATTGCCTATGTTCCAAGGAGGTATCAACATCGGAGCTACCTACAAGAATTTTGATTTAACGATCTTATTCCAAGGAGCTGCAGGTGCGATGCAATATATTAGTGCTGGCGAAATGGGTAATATCGGTAACTATATCTCTGATATTTATGAGAATCGTTGGACGGTAGAAAATCCTAGCAGCGTACATCCTCGAATTGCAAATCGGAATGACCAATATTTTTCAGCTAACAATACCTACTGGTTACGTAGTTCGGATTATATTCGTTTGAAAAACTTTGAAATTGGATACAATTTACCCGAAACAATTCTTAGCAAAATTGGTTTAAAAAACTGCAGATTATACACCAATGGTTTGAACATGTTTACTTGGGATAAATTGAAAATATTTGATCCAGAAACAGTCAATTCTACTGGACAGTATTATCCACAGAGTAAGATTATCAATTTTGGATTAACAGCAACGTTTTAATAATTAACTAGACAAAACAATGAAAAAAAGACATTTAATCATTGCGCTATCGGTTTTTGGCACTGTCTTTACGAGCTGTAATGACAGTTTTGTCAACACCAAACCTTTAGATCAACTTTCGGAGTCTGTTGTATGGACAGACCCTAGCTTAGCAGATGCATTCGTTACTGAACTCTATGGAGGATTAGGTAATGGGGGTTTTGATGAGCAGATGTTAGCGTCCTTAACGGATGAAGCATCTTTTACGCACCCTGGACGTAATATCACCACGATCACAGAGTCGCGTTCCAATCCTGCTGATCCAGGTTGGATCAACGGTACACTGAGCTGGCAAAACATGTATACACGTATACGTGCAGCTAACTTAGCTTTAGAGAATTTGAAAAAGGCTACAGCTTTCCCAGCAGCTACTGTAAACCGCTTAAATGGTGAGGCCAAATTCATGCGTGCGTATTTCTATCATCAATTAGTTCGCTATTATGGTGGGGTACCTATTATCGATAAATCATTCTCTTTGTCTGATACCGAATTTTTATCGAAGCGGAATACCATGAAGGAGTGTATTGAATTTATCGTAAAGGATTGCGATGAGGCCTCTGCTCATTTAAATGGTTTATCTATGGCAGCGGGTCGCGCTTCAAGAGCGGCAGCTTTGGCATTAAAATCACGTATTTTATTGTATGCGGCAAGTGATATGTATGATGCGTCAACGGCTAAGTCTAAATCGACAGCCATGGCAGCTTATTCAAATCCAGAATTTGTAGCTTACGTGGATGGTTCTCGTGCTGATCGTTGGACAAAGGCACGCGATGCGGCGAAAGCTGTGTTGGATTTGCCAGGTTTAGGTAATCAATTGAATTTGTCGGCACCTGCCTCCAAAGAAGATGGAACGAACAATTACCTTAACAATTCATTAGCTAGAAATGGTGGAGAGAAAGAATTGATTTTTGCTCGTTATTTCATTAATGCGAAAGCAGAAAATGGAGGCCGTATAGGTTTATTCAATGGTCCTAATGGATATAATAACTGGGCTGGAAATGCGCCAATTCAAAATTTTGTAGATGATTATGAAATGATGGATGGTAGCAAATTCTCATGGTCGAATACCGAACATGCTTCTGCCCCTTATCAAAACCGGGATCCTCGTTTCTATGCAACATTAATGTATGATGGTTCTGCTTGGAAGCCTCGTTCACCAAGTGCAGCTTCCAAAGATCCATTTAATCAAATCCAAACGGGACAATATGAAATTAGTTCTGGTTCAGGAAAAGTTGCTTACTTTGGTTTAGATACACGTAAAAGTTCAATCGAAGATTGGAATGGAAGTTACACAGGATATTATTTCCGTAAATTCACGGATCCTAATCCAGCGATTGTTGACCAAAACACCTGGCAACAAATTCCTTGGCCATTCTTCCGCTACACTGAGGCTGTATTGAATTATGTAGAGGCATGTATCGAGTTAGGTCAAGATGCTGAGGCTCGTGCTTGGTTGAATAAAGTTCGTTTCCGTTCCGGTATGCCGGCTATTACCGAAAGTGGTGATGCATTACGTCAGCGCTATCGTAACGAACGCCGTGTTGAAATGGCCTTTGAAGAACAAAGATACCATGATGCTCGTCGTTGGATGATTGCAGGTTCTACCTTGGGACGTAAAGTTCAGATCATCAACGTAATCGGTACATTAAAACCAGGTAAAACAGTTACGCTTTATCGCTATGACCCAACAAGCTACGATTATCAGTACAAAGTAGTTGAAATGGATCCAGGTAAAGAAAATCGCGCTTGGTTAGATAAGATGTACTTCTTACCTATTCACCGTGATGAAATGAACCGGAATAAGAGCTTAGTTCAGAATCCAGGTTACTAATCTGTAATTAATCTTAAAGGAAATGGTAAAGTTGTATGACTTTACCATTTCCTTTTTTTATTTTAGAGTAAAATTATTTTCGTGCGCTATTTAATTCTTCTTCTTTTTTCTTCCCTCTTTTTTGCCTGTAAGCCAAGCGGCTCTGCAGATATCGATAACACGGAGGCTGAAATTTTCGAATTACTTGATTCGTCTAAAACCCAAGTTCAATTTCGGAATAATATCATCGAAGGGTTAAATACGAATGTACTCATGTACGAATATTTTTATAATGGTGGCGGAGTTGCC
>CANHCG010000093.1 GCA_947459055.1 Cytophagaceae bacterium
AGTATTGAAAATCAGAGCAGCTACTCCCGAAGAACTCGACCATGGACACGTTCACGGCGAAGGAGGTCACCACCATTAAATTGTCAAAAGGGTAGGGCGAAAGCTCTACCCTTTTTTTATAAATCCGAGTAAGACACCACCTCTACGCCAAATTTGCGCAAGAAATCAACCCCTTCATCGGAGGCCAACCCTTTATATGCTGCGTATGAATGCAAATAAATCACACGCTTAATCTTCATGCTGTAAATAATCCGCGCACAAGAAATGCAGGGCGACAAAGTAACGTAAATTGTGGAACCATCAATTACCGCACCATTTTTAGAAGCATATAAAATGGCATTTTGTTCGGCATGCAAGGCCAAAGAACAAGAACCCTTAGAATCCTTCGGACATCCACCTTCTTCCAAAAAATCATCGTCGCAATTATGCGTACCCGAAGGAGGGCCATTGTAGCCAATCGAAATAATTCGTGTATCCTTTGTCAAAACAGCACCAACCTGTGCTCGCGTACAATGTGAACGCAAAGCCAAATTTTGGGCCAATTCCATGAAAATCGAATCAAATGAGGGCTTTTTCATCGCAAAAAAAAATCCCTATAAAAGGGATGTTTAGTAGCGGGGAGCAGAATCGAACTGCCGACCTTTGGGTTATGAATCCAACGCTCTAACCATCTGAGCTACCCCGCCAAATCAGGATGCAAAGTTAATCGAAAGGCTTGAGTTCACAAATTTTTTCTGAATACTTATTAAATTTGCATCCTCATTTGGGAATTAGCGGAGAAATAATACCTTTGTTTAAAGGAAAAAATTGAGCCTTTTTTAGACCATGGCAGCAACACATTTTGAATTCGAGTACGAGATAAAAGCCTCACCGAAAGTACTTTACCCGTATCTGAGTACGGCTTCAGGTCTCCAACAATGGTTTGCTGACAAAGTCACCGTCAAAAATGCCGAACAATTTATTTTTTTCTGGGACGACGAGAATCATAGCGCCCAATTAGTCCAAAACAAGACCAATAAATCCGTTAAATTCGAATTTAACCGTCCTGATGCCCCAGCCAATTCCTCCTACATCGAACTCTTTTTAGATGTTAGTGAATTAAGTAATACGACCTATTTAAAGGTTTATGACAGCGCATCTACCTTTAAATCCCCAGCTGATGCGACGGAATTATGGGATTACCTGACCGATAAATTAAAAGAAATCGTAGGGAGTTAATGATACGTAAAATCGACAAATTAGTCCTGAAAGCCTTCTGGGGGCCGTTTATATTGACGCTTTTAGTCGTCATTTTCATTTTTCTGCTTCGCTTAGTCTTGTTTTATTTCGCCGACTTATTCGGCAAGGACCTAGGAGCTACCGTTTACGTTGAGCTCTTTTTCTACTTTTCCCTCATCACCATTCCGCTTGCCTTGCCATTAGCCATGTTGCTTTCCTCCCTAATGACCTTCGGGAAATTAGGCGAAAACTTCGAATTAACTGCACTGAAAAGCGCCGGAATATCCATCATTCGTATCCTAAGACCGATTTTCGTCGTGGCAACGATCCTAAGTGTATTCATGTTTTGGTTCACGAATGTGGCTTTGCCCTGGGTAAACCTAAAAGGGTGGAGCCTCCTGTACGACATTAAAACAACAAAAACCACCTTAAACATCAAGGAAGGTATTTTTTACACCGACCTCCCTGGTTATGCCATCAAAGTAGCCAAGAAATACCCGGATAATAAAACCCTGAAATCGCTGATTATTTACGACCATAGCCACAACGATGGAAATCGGCACGTAACCCTAGCTGATTCCGCGCAGATGTACACGATTTTAGGCAAAAAATACCTGATTTTCGAGTTATTTAATGGTAAAGATTACCTCGAGGATGCCGACCGAGGAAATAACCTAGATGCGAGCGATATGGCGGTGCACCAATTTAGTCGGAGTAAAATCGTCATGTCCCTCGATGCATTTGATATTCATAAAACAGATGAAAATCAATTTGCACATCATGAAATTATGCGGAACAATTGGCAATTAGCCGATGATGCGGATTCACTCCAACGCATCATTAAAAGTATGAAATATGGCTTTGTCCGCGCGACAACCCCAAATTTTCTATATTACCAAAAACCAATCGCCCAATCCCTGCTACTTTTGAAGGGCAAAACAGCTTGGATCAAGCCACGCTTGAAAAAAGAACTTAAAAAATCAAAGAGATCACCTTATGACGTTGCATTACAACAAAGTCAAAATATGTTGGCCTTCGGCCACGCTAATTTAGTGGCCCTCGACGATAAAGATACCGTCCTAAAAAAGTCAAATTTAGAATGGCATCATAAGTTCACAAATGCACTTACGATCTTGGTGATGTTTTTAATCGGTGCGCCACTTGGTGCCATTATTAAAAAAGGAGGCTTCGGGGTTCCGGTGGTGGTAGCTGTGTCTTTTTTTATTTTGATGTACATTTTAACCCAACAAGGCGATAAAATGGCCAAAGAAGGAAAGGTAATTCTTCAATTGGGTGCTTGGGCTTCCAATTTTATCCTAGGAATGATTGGACTTTATTTCATGAAAATTTCGTTAAATGACTCCCGATTATTTGAATCAGATTTCTATCGTGTCGTTTGGCAGAAATTACGTTTGCAATTCTCCAAGCTTTTCGGTACTTTTGCGAATTAATTTTTCATAACTTTTAAAAACTGGTAAAAGATGTATTTGTCACCCGAGAAAAAACAAGAGATTTTCGAAGCAAAAGGGAAAGCAAAGTCAAAAATCGATACTGGTTCTGCTGAGTCGCAAATTGCGTTATTCACCTTCAGAATCAATCACTTGACTGAGCACCTTAAAAAGAACAAGAAAGACCACAGCACACGTTTGGGCCTTTTGAAATTAGTTGGTAAGCGTCGTCGTTTACTAGATTACTTAACTCGTACCGATATTTCACGTTATCGTGCGATCATCCTAGAATTAGGTATTCGTAAATAATAGAAGCAGGGTTTTCTGGAAGGGAAACCCTGTTTTATTAAAATTTACTATTGTTTGAATCAACAAACAACGCTTTTCTTTGCGCAAGGTTGCGTAAAATTTTATTCAGAAACGTATGTCATTTAACATTATTCAAAAAAATATTTCGATGCCTGATGGCAAGGAAGTCCAAATTGAGACTGGCAAATTAGCCAAGCAAGCGGATGGATCTGTAGTCATCAAATCAGGAAATATGATGTTGTTAGCCACGGTGGTTGCTAACAAAGAGGCCAAAGAGGGAGTCGATTTTCTTCCATTATCTGTCGATTACCAAGAGAAATTTGCGTCAAATGGACGTATTCCAGGTAGTTTTCTTAAACGTGAGGCACGCCTTTCGGATTATGAAATTTTAATTTCACGCTTAGTAGACCGCGCATTGCGTCCTACATTCCCAGATGATTACCATGCAGATGTGCAGGTTTTGATCAATTTAATTTCTGCAGATGCAGAAGTTTTACCGGATGCTTTTGTGGGCCTAGCGGCAGCAGCGGCATTAGCGGTGTCAGATATCCCGTTCAATGGACCGATTTCTGAAGTACGTGTAGCTAAAATCAATGGTGTATATAAGGTAAATCCAAGTGTAAGCGAATTAGTTGGCGCTTCCCTTGAATTAATCGTTGCGGCCAATGAGAACGATATCTTAATGGTAGAAGGGGAAGGCGATGAAGTGTCTGAGATCGAAATGATTGAGGCATTGAAAGTTGCGCATGAAGCGATTAAATTACAATGTAAGGCATTGAATGAATTGACAGTAGCCGTAGGCAAAACTGAAAAACGTTCATATAGCCACGAAAACCATGATGAAGCCCTTCGTGCGGAATTGTGGGATAAATATTATGATAAGTATTTGGCGGTTGCCAAATTAGCTAATCCAAAGAAAGAAGATCGCAAAGCGGGTTTCAAAGCCATCGTGGACGAATTCATCGCTTCGTTAAATGAAGATCATACGGTGAATATTTCTTTAGCGAAGGTTTATTTACACGATATCGAGAAAGAAGCGGCGCGTCAATTGGTGCTTCAAGAAAGATACCGCTTAGATGGTCGTAAATTGAACGAAATACGTCAAATCACCTGTGAGGTAGATTATTTACCTACACCACATGGTTCAGCCGTGTTTACGCGTGGGGAAACACAATCGTTGACAACAGTAACCCTTGGAACGAAGATGGATGAGCAAATCATCGATCAAGCGATGACACAGGGCTATAACAAGTTTATGTTGCACTATAATTTCCCAGGATTCTCAACAGGAGAGGTAAAACCAAACCGTGGAGTGGGTCGTCGAGAAGTAGGACACGGTAACCTAGCGATGCGTGCAATTCGTAAAGTATTGCCTAAAATGGAAGAATTTCCATATACATTACGTGTCGTTTCCGATATTTTAGAATCAAATGGTTCTTCATCCATGGCGACCGTTTGTGCGGGTACATTGGCCTTAATGGATGCGGGGGTAAAAATCAAGGCGCCTGTTTCAGGTATTGCCATGGGTTTAATTTCTGATCCAAAAACGGGTAAATATGCCGTATTATCTGATATTTTAGGTGATGAAGATCATTTAGGAGATATGGACTTTAAAGTAACCGGGACGGAAAACGGGATTACCGCTTGCCAAATGGACATTAAAGTACAAGGTTTATCTTACGAGGTTTTGGTAGAAGCATTATCCCAAGCGAAAGAAGGTCGTTTACACATTTTGAATGAAATGAAAAAAGCGATTCCTTCCGTACGTGAGGATTTCAAACCTCAAACGCCTCGTGCAACGGTAATCAAAATCATGAAAGACCAAATCGGTGCGGTAATCGGACCAGGTGGTAAAGTCGTTCAAGATATCCAAAAACAATCAGGTGCTACAGTAACCATCGAAGAAAAAGAGGATGGAGGATACGTAAGTATTTTCTCTGCGAATGGATCTGCGATGGATATGGCAGTCCGCATGGTAAAAAGTATTGTTACGGTTCCTGAAGTAGGCGAGATCTACGATGGAAAAGTGAAGAATATTCAAGCATTCGGAGCGTTTGTAGAGTTCTTACCTGGCAAAGACGGATTATTACACATTTCTGAAATTTCATGGGATCGTATCGAAACCATGGATGGGGTGTTTAAAGAAGGAGATAAGGTAAAGGTTAAATTAGTGGAGGTAGATAAAAAGACTGGTAAATTCCGTCTTTCTGCGAAAGCTTTATTACCAAAACCAGCTGGTTCAGAGAAATCTGAATAAATTAAAAAAATAGATGGCTCAAAGGGAAACCTTTGGGCCATGTAATCTGTTGTAACATACTATGAGACAGCTAAAAATTAGCAAACAAATTACCAACAGGGAAAGTCAATCCCTTGACAAATACCTGCAGGAAATCGGTAAAGTAGATTTATTGACACCCGACGAGGAGGTAATCCTCGCTCAAAAAATTCGGGATGGAGATCAATTATCACTTGAGCGTCTCACAAAGGCCAATTTACGTTTCGTGGTTTCGGTAGCTAAACAATACCAAAATCAAGGACTAAGTTTGGGAGATTTAATTAATGAAGGGAATTTAGGTTTGATTAAAGCGGCTCAACGTTTTGATGAAACTCGTGGTTTTAAATTCATTTCCTACGCCGTATGGTGGATTCGTCAATCGATCCTTCAGGCTTTGGCTGAACAATCTCGGATCGTTCGTTTGCCATTGAACCGCGTGGGATCTTTGAATAAAATCTCAAAAACCTTTTCTGAATTAGAACAAAAATTTGAGCGTGAGCCATCGCCAGAAGAATTAGCAGAGGTATTAGAAATTTCGACAGGAGAAGTCGTAGATACCTTGAAAATTTCAGGTCGTCACGTTTCGATGGATGCTCCCTTTGTGCAAGGAGAAGAAAATTCCTTGTTGGACGTATTGGAAAATGATTCGGAAGATAAGCCTGATTCAGGTTTGATTAATGATTCCCTTCGTCGAGAGGTTCAGCGAGCTTTGTCTACTTTAACCCAACGTGAAGCTGACGTCGTAACCCTATACTTCGGTTTAAATGGGGAGCATGCGATGACCTTAGAAGAAATCGGTGAGAAATTTAATTTGACTCGTGAACGTGTTCGGCAAATCAAAGAAAAAGCGATCCGTCGTTTGCGCCATACTTCACGCAGCAAAGCACTCAAAACATATCTTGGATAAAACAAAAAGCCTCAATTGAGGCTTTTTTTACCTATGGCCTTCCCAAATGGACTTAGCGATTTAATTGAAATTTTTGCCTTACAAGGCATAAATCAAGCGGTCATTTGTCCAGGTTCCCGAAATGCGCCCATCATGTTAGCGCTGACTCGAAATAAAAATTTCACCTGTTATTCGATTTCAGATGAACGTTCGGCCGCCTTTTTTGGCCTAGGCTTAGCGCAAAAAACAAAAAAACCTGTCGTGCTTTGTTGTACTTCCGGTTCAGCCGGCTTAAATATGGCTCCCGCAGTCGCAGAAGCTTATTTTCAAGAAATTCCTTTGATTGTCCTAACTGCCGATCGGCCTAAGGAATGGATTGAACAATGGGATGGTCAAACGATTTTTCAAGCCAATTTATTTGGCCCACATGTTAAAAAGGCGCTCGAATTCCCTACCCAAGCGAGTTCAGAAAAGGACTTCGCATGGTACCAGAATCGAATCGCCAACGAAGCAGCCCTCATCGCCCAAAAAGCTCCCAAAGGCCCTGTGCACATCAATATCCCCATCTCTGAACCCTTTTACCCAGGGAAAGAGGAGGAAATTCCAAGCGCGAAAAATACAAAAATCATTCAGCTAATTGAAGGTGAAGTTGACGTGACCAAGGAAATGAAATGG
>CANHCG010000094.1 GCA_947459055.1 Cytophagaceae bacterium
ATTATTGAAATGATTCAATGCCACCACGTAGCGATATACGTAATAGCGAATGGATGGAATTTCCGTTTCTCGACTTTTGGCTTGGATATCGATATCCTCAAAATATTGGACCGCATCGTAGGAGATATGACCGAAGAGGCCATTGGCCATCGGCGAATCCCCCGTTTCTTTCGTATATGAAAAGCGTTCTGAAAAGCTTTTCAGGGCTTGAACTGCGTCTTTTTTCTGGGCCAAAGGAAAAGTTTCCACGTGACCATCTGGAAAAGATTGAGTGACGGTCGAGTCATTCAGGATAAAACTCGCGACAGGATCGAAGGCCATGTGCGAGAAACCGTGCTCCCGGCCATGGTAATCCGCGGATTCGAGAATCACGGAATTTTTATAGGCGGAACGAATCTTTAGGAAAATACCGATGGGCGTCATGGTATCCGCCAACATCATTTTTCGAGAAGTCTGAACCTGTATTTTTTGCGTCGTAGACATGTTTTTCAAAGGATAACAAAGGTAATAAAAAAGGCTTACTGATGAACAGCAAGCCTTTGTAAAACATATCATGTACACACAGCAAAACTGTTCAAGGATGCATTACCCTTGCCAACCGTTTTTGTTGTATGCTGCTTTTGTCATTTTGTTTAATTTGCTACAAATGTAAAATGAAATCTCTTAAATCAAAATATTAACCAATCAAATCCCACAAATTTCCATATAAATCCGCGAAAACCAGCACCTTACCATATTCCTCCACCGATGGTCCACGCACAATTTCAATTCCCTGTTCCACTAAATTGAGATGCTCTTTCTCAAAATCATCCGTATGCAAAAACAAGAAAACTCGACCACCTGTTTGGTTCCCAACTCGGGATTTCTGCTCTTCGGTGGCCGCTTTAGCTAATAACAATTGGCAAGAACCTTCTCCCTTCGGTTGGACCAACACCCAGCGCTTCACATCGCTCAACACGGTATCTTCCACTAAACGAAATCCTAATTTCTGCGTATACCAAGCAATCGCCTCATCATAATCCGCCACCACAATGGCTACATGCATCATCCGTGGAAAAATATTAGCGCTCATCCCGACCTACGAAATTAAATGGGCTAATCAACTTTAATTCAGCTTTGATAGCATCATTCACCGCCAAGCCATCAATAAAGGAATGAAACACCGCTTGGTCAATTTTCCCATGGTGTCGTGTTAATTCCTTCAAAGCCTCATAGGGTTTCGGATAAGCCTCGCGACGCAAAACCGTTTGAATCGCCTCCGCGATTACGACCCAATTATCCTCTAAATCCTGTTCGATTTTGCTCGCATTTAATTCCAATTTCCCTAGACCCCGCAAAAGGGAATTTAAGGAAATCAATGTATGGGCCAAAGGCATGCCCACATTGCGCAAGACCGTCGAATCTGTCAAATCCCGTTGCAATCGAGAAATCGGCAATTTTGCCGACAAAAACTCAAAACCCGCATTCGCATAGGCAAAATTACCTTCCGCATTCTCGAAATCGATCGGATTCACTTTATGGGGCATGGCAGAAGAGCCGATTTCCCCTGCTTTAATTTTTTGTTTAAAATAACCCATCGAGATGTATTGCCACATGTCCCGCGACAAGTCGATCAAAATCGTATTTAATCGTTTCAGTCCATCAAAATAGGCAGCCAGATTATCATAATGCTCGATTTGGGTCGTATACCGACTACGCGTAATGCCCAAAGATTCATGAAGGTTTTGAGCGAAAGAAGGCCAATCGACGCCTGGAAATGCGACATGATGCGCGTTAAAATTGCCCGTTGCCCCACCAAATTTTCCAGTAAAAGGTACTTGAGCTAATAAATCCAATTGACGCATTAAACGCTCCACAAATACTTGAATTTCTTTACCTAAGCGTGTGGGAGAAGCGGGTTGGCCATGGGTATGTGCCAACAAAGGAATCGCCTTCCAAGCCTCCGCATATTCACCTAATTGTTTCGCCACCGCTACATAGGCTGGCAACATATGTACTTTATGTGCCTCCGCGATTGACATCGGGATGGCCGTATTATTAATATCTTGGGAGGTTAATCCGAAGTGAATAAACTCGACAAAAGGAGCCATATCGCCATAATTGGCCGATAAACCCAGCATTTTTTCTTTGATAAAATATTCCACGGCCTTCACGTCGTGGTTCGTTACTTTTTCTGTATCCTTGATCCATTGAGCATCTTGCTCGGTGAAGGAAAGGTACATGTCGCGCAAATCGGTAAAAGCCGCCTTCGGGAAATTCGCCAAAGGAGCCAATGGGATTTCGCACAGGGCGATGAAATATTCGATTTCGACCCGCACGCGGTACTGAATCAATCCGAATTCTGAAAAGTAAGGGGCGAGGGCCTCGGTTTGCCGACGGTAACGTCCGTCCACAGGAGAGATGGCACTTAATACATTTAATTCCATGCGTCTATATCAAAAAGCAAAGGTACAAAATTTGTATTTATTTAGGCGATTCATGAATTTTTATTGAAATTCGTGTAAAATAAATTCACATGCTAAGTCCTCGTTATTTATCCATTGTATTGGCCATTGTGATTGCGGGAGTAAGTACCGCATTTATTTCATTTTTACCTACGACCGATTTAACTACGCTTTTCGTTTGCTTCATCTCTTGCCTGATTTTTGGTTCTGTACTTATTTATTTTGCTTTGGATTATTTGGTTTTCAAAGAGGTAAACCAATTGTACGACCGCATCAAGCAAATCAAGAAAAAGAATTTCTCCGTCATCCCACGCAAGCAATTGATCGAAAAGGAAAATCCGATCGAATTATTGAAACAAGAATTAGACTCCTATGTAACCACGAAAGAGGATGAGGTAAAAGAGCTTAAGAAAGCTGCCAAATATCGTCAGGAATTTTTGGCAGATGTATCCCACGAATTAAAAACCCCGATTTTTGCCGCACAAGGATTCGTTCATACGCTGCTCGATAATCCCGAAGAGGAGCTTGAAATCCGGACCAAATTCCTCGAAAAAGCTGCAAAAAGTTTAGATGGCTTGGATGAATTAGTTAAGGATTTATTGACCGTCTCTCAAATCGAAACCGGGGCAATTAAAATCTCGAAAAAGCCCTTAGATCTCCGGCCTGTTATTCTAGAAATTTTTGAACAATTAGAGGCGAAAGCCAAAAAGAAAAATATCTCGCTAAAATTGACCGGCAAAGAGGGCCCTTTGACTGTGAAAGCAGATCCCCAACGCATCGAGCAGGTGCTGATTAATTTAATCGACAATGGGATTAAATACGGGAATCCAGAGGGGAAAGTGAGTGTGTTCGTCGAGGAACGGAAAAAAATGTTTCAAATCATTGTGCGAGATAACGGCCCTGGAATTTCCAGTGAACATTTACCCCGCTTATTTGAACGATTCTACCGAGTAGACAAAAGTCGGGCCAAACAAAGCGGCGGTTCCGGCCTAGGATTATCCATCGTGAAACACATCGTCAAAGCCCATGGAAGTCAAATCACGGTCCTTTCCAAAATCGACAAGGGAACTTCCTTTTCTTTTAAATTAGAAAAAGCCTAATTGATTACTGGCTTGTGCGCGCTAAAAATTTAGCTAAACGCTGATGTAGGAAAATTTGCCAAAACTAAAATTTCTCCCGCAAACCTGCCAAAAAATAAACCTATGATTGAGCGCCTTCAGTCAAGCGTTCGGCATTTTCAGCAATCCGCAATTGCTCAATGAATTCTCCGATTTCCCCATCCATCACCACCGGTAAATTATAGACCGTCAAACCGATGCGATGATCTGTTACGCGGCCTTGTGGATAATTGTAGGTACGAATTTTATCGGAACGGTCGCCTGAGCCTACCATCGATTTTCGGTTCCCTGCAATTTCCGCGTTCCGTTTCGCTAATTCAATTTCATATAGACGTGACCGTAAGACGGTCATCGCTTTATCAAAGTTCTTGATTTGGGAACGTTCATCCTGACATTGTACCACTAAGCCAGACGGGATGTGCGTCACCCGCACCGCTGAATAAGTGGTATTTACGGATTGTCCACCGGCACCAGAAGAACAGAAGGTATCTTTTCTGATATCGTTCATATTGATTTGCACATCTACCTCATCGGCTTCTGGCAATACGGCCACGGAGGCGGCTGAGGTATGAATACGTCCTTGTGATTCGGTAGCGGGCACGCGTTGCACGCGATGAACACCGGATTCAAATTTCAATTTAGCATATACGTCTTCCCCTTGAACCGAAGCAATAATCTCTTTGTATCCTCCGGCGGTTCCTTCGGTGAAATCCATGATTTGGAAAGTCCAACCCATTTTTTCCGCAAATCGCTGGTACATTCGGAAGATGTCTCCGGCAAAGATAGATGCTTCGTCACCCCCTGTTCCGCCACGTACCTCGAGGATACAGTCTTTGGAATCATTCGGATCGCGAGGAATGAGCATTTCCTTTAACAATTCTTGTAATTCTTTCTCTTTGGGAATTAATTCTTCTAATTCCGACTTAGCCATGTCGCGAAAATCTTCGTCTTTTTCGGTGGCGATGACTTCTTTGGCTTCGTCGATGGACTGAAGGGTTTGTTGGTACGCCAAATACTGATCCACAATTTTTTGCAGATCCTTATATTCTTTACTTAAGGTCTTGAATTTTTTGAGGTCGGATACGACCTCAGGCATGGCAATTTGTTGTTCTACTTCTAAAAAACGCTCCCTAATGGCCTCCAGCTGCTCCAGCATACATGTTCTATTTTAAAAATCTTTGCAAAGATAACAATTAGTTGAATACCTTTGTGCAACCCATTTTTATTATGAACATTTCTCGATTCCTGCCCCTATTGTGTATTTCCATCTGTTTGGCCTGTGATTTTTCGCACCGGATTGATACGAGTGCAGCTGTCAAGGAAATGAAAGCTCGGCAAGTAAAACGCGTCCTTCCTGAGCAAATTGTTGCCCAAGTAGATGCCTGGGGACAAGCCTTAGAAAAAAATCCAAAAGGCCTTTCGGCCGAAATCAAGTTTAAAACCTACCAAGGGTCGGCTGAAAAACTCATCCAACAAGTGTCCGACAAAAAATTAAAAGAGGTGCTGGACGCCATTTCATACAGCCTTTCGCAAAAACAAAGCATTCCACCCAGTATCCAAAAAAACGCCGCGGGGGATAGCCTATTTTATATTTTCCAGCAAGCCAATGGTGAAACGACCTTGTACGGATTTAGTAAATCATCGGTCATTCAACACATGGACAGACCCCTTATCAAATAGCAGATCGCTGGGACAATAAGGCCATTTGCTTATAAATTTCCTGCATTTCAGGTTTTTCGAGGAAGGCCAGGGTTTCGTAATTCAACTGAATCGGGGCGGAAGGTATCGCCTGTTGGGTAAAAAACGCCTTCATGTGATTTTCCACCACTCCTTGAATTAATTGGGTATCTAGATCGATGGAATCGAGCAATTGTTTCGCCTGAGTCCATAATTGATTCGTAAATACGCCGGCTAATTGCATCGCCAAAAAGATCTTTTTCCGTTCCTCGCCATTGACGACATAAATGGCATCTGAGATATCTTTGGCCAAGGTGACTAGGGTAACTTCGGTTTCTTCGACGAGCACTTCGACGCAAATCGGCATGTGAGCCAAGGAAATTTTACGGCCAGTGCTGAGTTGCTGGACAGGAAAAAAGACCCCCATTTGGTTCATGCTCTCGCGTAGCGGGTCGTACATGACCATTGCCTCCGCCAAAGCCGCGGTGCCAGAAACTAAGACTAGGGTGCCGTATTTGGGCAAAAGTAATTCAGAAAGAACTTGGGCATAAGCCGTCTCGGGGATGCAAAGAAAAAAGACCTCGGACGTGGATTCGGAAAAGTCTAAATGTTCTTGGACCTGGGCATTGTAACAAAAGGAAACGACCTCTTTGGCTTTTTGGGGATCGCGGCTAAATACTTCTTGGACCGAATTTCCTGCGTTTTCTAAGGCTTGGGCTAAATGCCAGGCGACATGTCCGGCGCCGATGAATGAAATCTTCATAAATTAGTAAATGGTTTCGCGTTTGGAACCGACAAATGGAATCCATTGCGTATCCAAAATTCCTGAAAAATTTCGCAAAAACATAACGAATGAAGGCTTAAATGGATGTCGGGCTAAATGCATGCCCGCTTCCTCGGGTGTTTGATCTCCTTTTTTGGCATTGCAATATTTACAGGCCGTAGTTAAATTATCCCAGGAGGTTCTTCCCTGGCGGGATTTTGGCATCACGTGATCTAAGGTCAAATGTTCTTTGGAACCGCAATATTGACACATATTCCCGTCTCGTTTGAAAATATTTTGTCGAGTTAAAACCACGCCTTTGTAAGGGAAATAGACATAGCGATTTAATCGGATGACGGAAGGAAAGGGAAATGTTTGGGAAATCGAGTGCAATTTGGCTGTGCTGGATTCGGCGACTAATTCGGCTTTGTTTAGGTAGACCAAAAGAAAGGCTTTTGGCATGGAACAAATCGTCAGAGCGCTGTAATCTTGATTCAGAACTAATACCTTTTGACTCATAGAAACGGGATTAGAATACCTTTTAAAGTTAGTAAAATAATCCACTGAATCCCAAGTGCTTAAAGATTAAATTTAGGCACATTCGAGGGAATGAATCAGATTGTGTAAATTTGCAAAAAAAAGAAAGCGTCTGATGTCAACTTTGTTGGAACAAATCAAATCCCTCTCCCTAGCAAATGCCCAAGAAACGGTCAAAAACCGTCATCATTTGCATCAAAATCCCGAACTATCTTATCAAGAAAAAGAGACGCAGGCTTATGTGGAGGCGCAATTGCAGGC
>CANHCG010000095.1 GCA_947459055.1 Cytophagaceae bacterium
GAGGACATGACCACTCAAGATTCCAAGGGCGATCTCATCAAAACCATGCAAGTGAAAGGCATTACCTTTCGCCGATTAAAAGCCGAATGGTCAGGTAAACCCAAAGCTAGCAATGGCAGTTACGCCTTTTATCCAGTACTTTGTGAAAATGTGATGATTGATAGTTGCATTGCCATCGGTGCCTCCGATGCAGGTATTTATGTAGGACAATCCAAGCACATCGTGGTAAAAAATTGTACAGCTTTTCAAAACGTAGCCGGTATTGAAATTGAAAATTCTTTGTTTGCCGAGGTTTATAACAATACGGCGATTGGCAACACAGGAGGCATTTTGGTATTTGATTTACCTGGTTTAATTCAGAAAAAAGGTGGTTATGTCAAGGTACATCATAATGTGGTTAAAGACAATAACCTGTCCAATTTCGCACCCAAAGGCAATATCGTGGGGAATGTTCCCAAAGGAACCGGCATGATGGTCCTCGCCACGAGCCATGTGGACATTTACGAAAATCAGATATTAAATCATGCAACCTTGGGCGTCGGCGTGATCAGTTATTTTATGACAGGACTAAAAAATAAGGATAAGGAGTATGATCCTTACCCAACTGACATACAAATCCACAACAATACCTTCGAACGAAAAGAGGCCCGCGTACCTATGGAAGGACGTTTCGGGCAAATGTATCGCTTTAAATTGAAATTTGGGACGCAAGTCCCTCATGTCATATTTGACGGAATTTTAGATGAAACAAAACTAGGTAAAGACGGAAAATACTTACCGGAATTTGCCATTTGTGTCCGAGAAAATAATGGGCAAAGCAGTGCGGTTTTAGATGCCGAACATGATTTTAAAAATATTGTTTCAGGTCCAGATGCGCTAAATTGCAATCCTGAATCCATTAAATCGATCCAATTTTAATGAGACGTTTTCATTTGCTTTTCATATTTTGGATAGTTGCTGGCATATTAATGTCCATCACCGATTTTTCACATAAGGAATTTAATTATCCTGAAAAATTATCTGAATATGGCTTTTTTGAGGGAACTATGAAGGAACAAAATCCCGCGGCGGATGTAATTCCTTATGCCTTAAATTCACCACTTTTCTCCGATTACGCCTACAAATTACGCTTCATCAGGATTCCCAAAGGTCTAAAAACAGCCTATAATCCAGATTCCGTTTTACAGTTCCCCGTAGGAACCGCCATCGTCAAAACCTTCTATTACAAAAACGATGAACGGAATGAGAAAAAGGGGCGCCAACTCATGGAAACTCGCGTACTTTTACACGAAGCGAAGGGTTGGGTAGCACTTCCATACATTTGGAATAAAGAACAAACAGAGGCCACTTTAGAGGTGGCTGGTGGCACCCAATTAGTCGCCTGGCGAGACCAAGAAGGGAATAAAAAATCCTTGGAATATTTTGTGCCGAACATGAATCAATGCAAGGGTTGCCATGAAAAATCAGGAAAAATGACGCCGATAGGGCCTTCGGTGCGCCAGCTCAACGGTGATTTCGAATACCACAGCACCCAAAAAGAAAATCAATTAAGCCATTGGCAAAATCGAGGTGTCCTCAAAAATCTACCAGAAAATGCTAGTGAAATTCCAAAAATTCCTGCCTTCAATGACCCTAAGGCTTCCTTGGACCTTCGCGCGCGTGGCTATTTGGATATCAATTGTGCTCATTGTCATAATGCAGCAGGACCTGCCAGATCTTCTGGTTTATTTCTGACTTGGGCCAATACAAACAAAACATCTTACGGATTTTTCAAAGCACCGATTGCCGCAGGCCGGGGTTCTGGGAATTTAGCCTTTGACATCGTCCCCGGAAAATCCCATGAAAGTATTTTAGCCTACCGAATGAACTCCGCTGATCCTGGTATCATGATGCCCGAATTGGGACGAAAACTTATTCACAAGGAAGGGGTTGCATTGATCAACGAATGGATTCAATCCATGGAAACCAAATAACCATGAAAAAATTAGCCTTTTTTATATTTTTTTTAGTGCTGGCGCATATTGGGTTTGCACAAAAAAATCGGCCCAATATCGTCTATATTTTAGCCGATGACCTAGGCTATGGCGATGTATCCGCCTACAACCCTAAAGGCCAAATCAAAACCCCAAATATCGATCAACTTGCCAAACAAGGCATGCAATTTTTAGATGCCCATTCCGCCTCTGGCGTTTGTACACCCACCCGCTACGGTATTTTAACTGGACGATATCCCTTTCGTAGCGCATTGCCCGTAGGTGTTTTGCGTGGCTATTCGCGGGCATTGATCGAAAAAGACCAACAAACCGTCGCCTCCCTCCTCGCCTCCGCAGGCTATGAAACTGGCGTGGTAGGTAAATGGCATTTGGGGCTCGACTGGACCTTATTGCCTGGAAATGAAGGTAAACTCCAACAAACCGATATTAAAAACGAATTAGATCCGGCCATCATCGACTATAGTAAAAAAGCAATCGCGGGACCCAATACGGTTGGTTTTGGCTATTCCTACATTTTACCAGCTTCCCTAGACATGCCGCCTTATTTGTATCTAGAAAACCATCAGGTGGAGGAATCTCCCACTAGCTATACAAAAGGCAATAAAGAAGACAAAGGCTACGCAGGACCCTTTTGGCGCGAAGGAAAAATGGCCCCTAGTTTCGACTTCCATGAAGTATTGCCTCGATTCACCCAAAAGGCCGAAGCTTTTATCGCCAAACAAAACGCCAAAAAACCCTTTTTCTTATATCTACCCCTCGCCGCACCGCATACGCCTTGGATGCCAAAACCGGAATATAAAGCAAGTTCAGGAGCTGGAGAATATGGGGATTTTGTCCAACAAGTAGACGCCTCCGTAGGAGCCATCCTAAAAAAATTAGACCAAATGGGCTTCAGTAAAAATACCTTGGTGATTTTTACGAGCGACAATGGGCCTTATTGGCGACCTGATTATATTGAACGATTTCATCATCAATCGGCCGGAGAATTCAGAGGCATGAAAGGCGATGCCTTCGAAGGTGGCCATCGGGTTCCCTTCTTGGTGCGATGGCCCGGTACTATTCAGGCCGCTAGGCAATCCTCCGCTACAATTAGCTTAACTAATTTAATGGCTACTGTGGCTGAAATCACCGGTAAAAAATCGACAGGCGAAGACAGTTACAGTATTTTACCTGTTTTGCAAGGAAAAGCGAACGTGGTGGCGGGCCAACCGGCCGTTGTCGTCTCCTCTTCCACCGGATATTTCAGCATCCGTCAAGGAGATTGGAAATTAATCGAAGGCCTAGGTTCTGGCGGATTTACTGAACCTAAAGAAATCAAGCAAAGCCAAGAGGGAGTGAATGGACAATTGTTTAATTTAGCGTTAGATCCGAAAGAAACCCAGGATGTTTTTTCTACCAACCCACAGAAAGTTGCCGAACTTCGCGCCTTATTACTGGAAATCAAAAAATATCCTAAAAAATAGGGCATTTCTAGGGGCATTATGGGTGCTATTTTGCATCCCAGCCTTAGGCTGGGGGCAGGTATTCCAACAAAGCATTCGGGGACGTATCACCGACAAACAAACTCTCCAAACGCTATCCGGCGTCAGCGTGCAACTCGAACCCGGAAACCGTGTCGTTTATACAGATTCCTTAGGTCGATTTAGTTTCCCAAAAACACCCATCGGACGCTATAAAATCCAATGTTCTTTACTTGGCTATGCCCCTTTTGATATCCCATTCCTCGAATTAACAAGTGGAAAAGAACTCCTACTTCCTATCGAAATGGAAGAAAAACCAAATTTCCTACAGGAAATTCGGGTCATTTCAGAACGACCCAAAGATCAAGCGCGCAATGAATTAGCCATCGTCAGCACACGCCAATTTTCCCTAACCGAAGCGAATCGATATGCCGGAGGATTTCAAGATCCCGCCCGAATGTCCCTGAATTTTGCTGGAGTAACGAATGCCGGTTCAGACCAAAACAATGAAATCATCATTCGAGGAAATTCGCCCAAAGGTCTATTATGGCGTATGGAAGGAATTGAAATCCCGAATCCAAATCATTTTGGCGATGGACAGGGTTCCACGAGTGGGATTATTTCGATGATAAATTCGACAAGTTTAGCCAACTCAGACTTCATGTCAGGCGCCTTTCCTGCCGAATATGGAAATGCCTCCTCAGGCGTTTTTGACCTGCGTTTTCGTCGGGGTAATAACGAAAAACGAGAATATATGGCCCAATTATCCGTGGTGGGTATCGACCTCGCCGCCGAAGGTCCCATGGGAAAACAAGGTGGCTCCTACCGAGTCGGAGCTCGATATTCTACCTTAGAACTACTTTTAAAATCCGGTTTGGTAAACATTAACTCCGGAAATTTCAAACCCGCCTACCGTGATTTCAATTATACCCTGGATATCCCGCTTAAAAAAGCTGGAAACCTTAGCCTTTGGGGACTCATGGGCGCCAATGATACTGAAGACGAAAAAACCACAAGTAAGGATTATTCCAAAGGGCTCATGGGTGCCTTTGGAATCAGCCATAAGTTACCGATGAAAAAAGGCCATTTAAGTACAAATTTGGCCTTCACAATCGAATCTACTGAAATCAGCAGAAATGAAATCATCGCTAGCCTATGGAAAAATACCCGGGATCAATCTTACCAATACCCTAATTGGCGATTAAACTCAACCTATGTACATAAATTTTCAAGCAGTTTATCGGCTAAAGTTGGGGTAGTATTTAGCCGTTTAGGATTTGACCTGAGGGAAAACCGTTGGGACGGCAAAAAACTCGTGAATTACCTCCAGGAAACTGATGCCGCTTGGTATTCCCAAGCCTATACACAAGTCATCAAGAAATGGACACCCTCGTTTCAAACGACCTTGGGGGTTCATGCGTATCAATTTAGTTTAAACGAGGCGAAGGGAATGGAGCCGCGGTTAGCGCTCTCCTATGAAAATGAACGAGGGGGGCGATTTGGATTTGGGATGGGTTGGCATTCCCGACTCGAACCCATTTCCACCTATTTGTATAAGAGATACCAAGTAAATGGATTTTTTGTCCAACCCAATAAATCCATTTTACCCTCCCAAGCCATGCATCAGGTGCTTTCTTACGACCAACGAATGGGAGAAAATACTCGTTTAAAAATAGAAGCTTATTGGCAAAATATCCAACAAGTTCCCGTGGATACCCTTAAAACAGGCCAATTTTCCATGCTGAATTATAGTTCAGGTATTCCCACGCAGATCCTGGAAAATAAGGGTCAGGGAATCAATAAAGGTATCGAATTAACGCTTGAACGTTTTTTTGCAGATAATTTTTATTATTTATTGACCGCCTCGCTTTTTGATTCCAAATACCAAAATAAGGATTTGAAATGGCGAAATACACAATTCAACAACATGTATGCGGGAAATATACTACTAGGAAAGGATTTTAAATTAAATAAACAAAAATCGCTTTCGCTGAATCTTCGATACCTGATGCGCGGAGGAAATCGCTATACACCGATCAACCTCACGGAGTCCATCAAAAAGAACACCACTGTTCTACAATCCGCCCGCATCATGGAGGCGCAACACCCGAATTTTGAACGGATTGATTTTTCCATCGCCTATCGGATTAATCGGGAAGGACACGCTTGGTCTATTCGGGCCGACCTACAAAACATCTTGAACACAAAAAACGTCATCGAAGAACGATATGATTCCTCCATCAAAGGATTCTCCTATCGCTATGCACTTCCGCTGATTCCGATTTTCAGCTCCCGACTGGATTTTTAATCGGCTATTTAGCCAATACAATATTCACAATCCGCTTTGGCACTACAATCACCTTCGCCGGCGCAACACCATCCAATATTTTTTGTACTTGTACATCAGCTAAGACACCCGCTTCGATCTCTGAAGGACTCGCGGTGCTTGAAAATGCAATTGTCAAACGCACCTTGCCATTGAAGGAAATCGGGTATTTGAATTCATCCTCAACCAAAAGTGCTGGATTGAATACGGGGAAGCTTGCATTGGAAATTGTTCCTGGCTCCTCACCTAAAGCCACCCATAATTCTTCTGAAATATGTGGCGCATAGGGAGATAATAAAATAACTAATTCACGCAGAATGGATTTTTTATGGCATTTTAATTGGCCTAATTCATTCACACAAATCATCAAAGTAGACACCACTGTATTAAACGAGAAGCGATCTAAATCCTCTTGCACCTTCCGAATCGCCGTGTGAAGGACACGTAATTCATCCGCGGTGGCTTCTTGGTCCACTAAATGACATTTATGCGTCATTTCATCAAAAAACAAACGCCATACCTTCCGTAAGAAATTATGCGAACCAGAAATGGAGTTCGTATTCCAAGGTTTAAATTGTTCCAATGGCCCTAAAAACATCTCATAGACCCGAAGCGTATCGGCGCCATATTTAGCAATTAAATCATCGGGATTAACGACGTTGAATTTCGATTTCGACATTTTCTCAACCTCCCATCCACATAGGTATTTCCCTTGTTCCAAAATAAACTCCGCATCCTTCGGTACATCTTTCCTTGAATTTTTAAAGGCCTCAATATCCAACACATCATTTTCGACAATGTTCACATCCACATGCAAAGCCACCACGTCATATTGATTTTTTAAGCCATGAGACACAAAAGTTACCTTCTCTGAATTTTTTAAGCGATAAACGAAATTCGACCGCCCTTGAATCATTCCTTGGTTAATCAACTTCTTTGCAAATTCC
>CANHCG010000096.1 GCA_947459055.1 Cytophagaceae bacterium
CGCGATTTACGTGATTCCATCTCGAAATGGGAAGAAGGAATGAAGAAATTAGTGGATGCAAAACCGGCAGATCGGATTATTGGGGAAATGAGCCGGGCTACATCTATGTTGCGTGACTTATTAAACAACGATTTCGATAATGTCATCGTCGATAGCCAAGAACTTTATAACGAAGCGAAAGACTACGTGCATACCGTCGCTCCAGAAAAAGAAAAAATCGTTAAACTTCATACGGGCAAGACCAAATTATTCGAACAAGTTGGGATCGAAAAGCAATTAAAAATGCTTTTTGGCCGTTCGGTTTCATTACCTGGAGGAGGCTATTTAATCGTTGAGCATACCGAAGCACTTCATGTCATCGACGTGAATTCGGGGAATAAATCGAATTCAGAAGAGGATCAGGAAGCGACGGCCTTGAGTGTGAACCGAGAATCGGCGAAAGAAATTGCGCGTCAATTACGTTTGCGTGATATGGGCGGAATTATCGTGATCGATTTCATCGACATGAAAAAAGCGGAGAATCGGAAATTAATTCAGGACATCATGCGTGATGAAATGAAAACCGATCGTTCGAAATTCACCATTTTGCCCCTGACGAAATTTGGATTGATGCAGATTACGCGCCAACGCGTTCGTCCTGAAATGAATGTAGCCACGCATGAAACATGCCCAAGTTGCGGCGGTTCTGGCACCATCACGGCGAGCATCGCCGTTTCGGATATCGTGGCACAGCATGTGGAGCATTTAATTACGAAACAAAACGAGAAAAAATTTACGCTTCTTGTTCATCCGTTTTTGAATGCCTATTTTACCAAAGGATTTCCTTCCATTCGGATGAACTGGTTTTTGAAATTTAAAACCTGGGTGAACATCATGGAAGACTCCTCATTTGGCATAACAGAATTTAAATTCTTAAACCAAAATGGAGATCAAATTGAAATTTCCTCTTAGGAAAATCTTACTCATTTTCTGTTTTCTGCCATTGGCCTTTGCTTCGCAAGGTCAATGGTGGAAAAAAACAGAAGAGGCCGAAAAAGTGCGTTCGAAAGGGATGCTTTTGCTCACTTCCGAAGTGCAAATCGAGGCGACATCCGCCATCAATCAGATGTATAATTTTAAATTCCCGGAAGCCGAACGCGAATTTAATTACCTCAAAGTCAAATACCCCAATCATCCCCTTCCCGATTTCCTTTTAGGCCTCATGCAATGGTGGAGAATCGTTCCCAATACGGGTAACGAAGTCTATGACGATCGCCTGATCGAATACATGGACAGTAGCATCGACAAAGCAGAGAAAATTTGGGACGAAACAGAAAACCCTGAAGCCGCCTTTTTTATGGCGGCGGCCTATGGCTTCAAGGGTCGCTTGCATGCGGAGCGAAAAAATTGGACGCGGGCAACCTTGGCCGCCAAAAACGCACTAAAATACCTCGAATATTCGAGGGAATTTGCGGATTTTAGCCCGGAATTGATGTTTGGGGATGGGCTTTACAATTACTATTACCATTTCATCAAACAAAATTTTCCTTTGCTTCGACCTGTGCTTTGGTTATTTCCAAAAGCGAATAAGCAGATGGGAATCCAACAATTAGAAAAGGTCAGCTACCAAGCCTTTTATACACGTACCGAAGCACGCTATTTTTTACTCCAGATTTATGGCATGGAAAATGTACAGGATAAGGCTTATAATTTAGCGAAATACACGCATGAAAATTTTCCAGATAATCCATTTTTCCATCGCTACCATGCTCGGTCGGCCTTTATGGTCGGAAAATTAGATGAGGCGATGAACCTTTCGAAAGATATTTTAGTGAAAATAGCTGCCCATCAAGTAGGTTATGAAAGTACATCCGGGCGCTATGCGAGTTATATTTTGGGTTATTATCAGTTATACGTTTTCAAAAATTTAGTGGAGGCCAAATCCTATTTTAACCAATGTTTAGCCTTTTCCAAAGAAACAGGTTCGATGGATTCCGGCTATTATTGGGCTTCTGTATTAGGCCTCGCGCGTATCGCTTTTCAGGAGGGTAAATATGATGAAGCGGTGGACTATTGTAAAGAGGTGATGGACAAGGCAGATCGGAAATCGTCCCAACATACAGAGGCCAAAAAACTCCTCGCTGAGTCGAAAAAAGCTAGGCGAAAACGAAAATAAATTATTTAATAATTACTTAATATATTTGTTCTCCTTTTGGGGAAAATTGTATCCATCTTTAAAAGATTTTTTATTTTCAATAAGCACACGAACTGATGTTTGGACTAGACCCCACCTTATTTTTTCTCTTATTTTTCTGCCTTTTTGCTGCCTGTGCTTTTGAATTTGTGAATGGATTTCACGATACAGCGAATGCGGTGGCCACAGTTATTTACACCCATTCACTCCAACCGACCCAAGCCGTCGTTTGGTCCGGTTTTATGAATTTCTTAGGCCTATTAACTGGTGGCGTAGGGGTGACCATGAGTATCATCGGGCTGCTGCCCACGGAATTGCTGATTGATGCGAATGTTTATCATTCCATGGCCATGGCGATGGCATTATTGTTATCCGCAATTTTTTGGAATTTAGGCACTTGGTACTTTGGAATTCCCGCCTCGAGTTCACATACGTTAATAGGTTCGATTATTGGAATCGGTGTGGGGCATGCTTTGTTACCTGAAAATTCGAATATGGGAACTTCATCCATCAATTGGGATAAGGTTATTGAAATCGGTCAAGCACTTTTGTTATCCCCCTTATTTGGATTTTCACTGGCCATTATCCTGATGTACATCTTGAAAAAAATGGTTAAAAATAAGGAGATTTTCAAAGAGCCAAAGAAAAATTCTCCGCCGCCCATGTGGATTCGGGCAATCTTAATCACAACATGTACTTTGGTTTCCTTTTTCCATGGAAGAAACGATGGCCAAAAAGGAATTGGTTTGGTCATGGTGATTTTAATTGCATTTTTACCGGGTTATTTTGCCGTCAATACTTCCTTGGACTTAGTGAAGGTAAAAGAAAGCTTAACGATCGTTCAAAGCATTTCTGCGAAAATTGATACCACTCCTTTGTCGGAAAAAGAGCATGAAAGCCTAGTAAAATTAAAACAATCTTCAGCTGATTTATCTGCAATTTTGGTACCTGGTTTGCAAACAGATAAATTGACAACCGAACAGAAATTTGATATTCGCAAGGCTGCACTAACGATTAATAAACATGCCAAAAAGCTCCTAGAGAGCGAATCGGTGGCCTTGTCAGAAATAGACAAAAAAACATTTAAACAAGCCACACAAGGAGATAAAGCCCCATTCTTTTCATTTGGCGGTTCGAGCGCAACAGGAATGGCAGGTGTAACTGATTTTGCGCCCGCCTGGGTCATGTGGATGGTAGCTCTGTCATTAGGTTTGGGAACAATGATTGGTTGGAAAAGGATTGTAATTACCATCGGTGAAAAAATTGGTAAAGACCATTTAACCTATGCCCAAGGAGCATCCGCCGAATTAATTGCCTCATTAACAATCGGCCTCGCTACTGCCTACAAATGGCCAGTAAGTACAACGCATGTGTTAAGCTCCGGTATCGCTGGAACGATGGTGGCTTCTCGAGGCATCAAAAACTTACAAGGTGGCACGGTGAAAAATATTGTAATGGCCTGGGTTTTGACCTTGCCTGTCACGATTATTTTATCGGCAACCTTATTCGTTTTATTACGTTGGATTGTAGGCTAATTCATCGACCAATTATCTATCTTTGTGCTTTCATTTCCTTATGACGGCAGACATTGTAAAAAAATATTTTCCAAATCTTTCAGAAAAGCAGCTTGAGCAATTTGAGCTGCTTTTCCCATTGTATACCGAATGGAACGAAAAAATCAATGTCATCTCGAGAAAGGACATCGATCATGTAATGCTTCATCATGTTTTACATTCCTTAGCCATTGCGAAAATCATTGATTTCCGTCCTGGTACTGAAATTTTAGACGTGGGAACGGGGGGAGGATTCCCAGGTATCCCATTGGCTATATTATTTCCGGAATGCCAATTTTTATTGGTCGACAGCATTGGGAAAAAAATCAAAGTAGTGGAAGAAGTAGCCAAAGCCCTTGGTCTCCTGAATGTACAGGCCAAACATGCCCGGGCAGAAGATATCGATCAAGATTTTGAATTTGTGGTAAGTCGGGCTGTTACGCGCATCACGCCTTTTTACTACTGGGTGCGTAAAAAAATTAGCCCAAATCATTTCCATGCAATGCGCAATGGGATTTTGTATTTAAAAGGAGGTGATTTAACGGAAGAGCTTGAGGAGTTTGGAAAAAAACATAAGCTTTTTGATATATCGACGTATTTTGAGGAAGATTTTTTTGAAACAAAAAAAGTCCTTTACGTTCCTATGTAAATGAAAATGATTTC
The DNA here is from genome assembly GCA_947459055.1 of Cytophagaceae bacterium. Lineage (GTDB taxonomy): Bacteria > Bacteroidota > Bacteroidia > Cytophagales > Spirosomataceae > Aquirufa. The sequence goes on from CANHCG010000096.1 coordinate 4,390, forward strand.
AGTCGCTTTATGTACGTACAATGGGGAACGGTTTTTGGGCCAACAATTGGCCTCCATCAAAAACCAAAGCTCCCCTGTGCATGAATTAGTCATCTGTGACGATGGTTCAACGGATCGGACCTTTGAAATCATTGAAGCATTTCAAAAAAGTGTCGATTTCCCAATTGTCCTACATAAAAATACTACGAACCTAGGCAGTAGCAAAAATTTTGAAAAGTGCATTCAAGCCTGTTCGGGAGACATTATTTTCTTATGCGATCAGGATGACCTGTGGAAAAAAGATAAGGTCGAAAAACAAATCGCGTATTTAGACGCCCATCCCGAACAAGATGCCGTGTTTTCAAATGCCCTGATGATTGACCAATCGGGAAATAGCAAAGGGAAAACGTCCTTTGAACAAATCGAATTCACGGAAGATTTACAAAATTTTTGGGAGCAAGGGGGAGCTTTTGAGATTCTAAGTAAAGGCTATGTCGTGACGGGAGCGACCTTGGCGATCCGCAAAAAAATTGGTGAAAATATCTTTCCGGTGCCCGACATTATTCCTGAACTGATTCATGATGGTTGGATTTCCTTGTATTTAGCCATGGACCAAAAGATAGGCTTTCTTCGTGAAGTTTTGGTGGAATATCGGGAACATGATAGCCAGCAAGTTGGCCTAAAAGGCCATGGTCCCACCATTACCCTTGCAGATCGTTTCCTTCGGGCACGAAAAGAAAAATTAGGCCGATTGGAGAAAAAATATCAAGATAGCTTGGCGCTTTATACATATTTTGGCCAATTGCCAAAAATCAAAGCATCGATAATGACCCGATTAAAACAGCGCGTGGAACATTATCGCATGCGAAGTCAATTACCCGCGAACCGAATTAGGCGAATATTTCCTATTTTGCAGAGTCTTTCACGTGGATATTATCGAATGCACGATGGTGGTAAATGGTGGAGGCCCCTTTTAGGCGATCTTTTAGAATAATATGTCGAAACGCGCGGTCATCCTCATTCCGATCTACAAAGAAAGCTTGAATCCTAACGAGCAGATCTCCTTGGCTCGTTGTTTCTCCATTTTAGGGCATCATCCCATTGTTTTTGTTGCCCCTGAATCACTCTCCTTTACTTACCACGAAGGCCGCACCGCCGAACGTTTCGCAGATTCTTTCTTCCAAAGTCCCAAAACCTATAATCATTTACTTATTGACCCTGCTTTTTATGAGCGATTTAGGGAATACGAGTTTATGTTGATTTACCAATTAGACGCCTATGTGTTTAGCGATCAACTCGAATATTGGTGTGCCCAAAATTTCGATTACATGGGTGCGCCGAAATTAAAGTTGAGGCATTATCAAAATCCTAGACATGTGGATATTCCGTATATCCATCGGGTCTTATTTAATGGTGGATTTTCGTTGAGAAAAATCAAACCCATCATACGCTTCCTAAAGGTATATCATGCCCTTTTACCGAAATGGGTGGCCAATGAAGATTGTATGTTTTCAATTTACGAACGGCGGGCATTGCCTTTGCGATGGATGTTAAGGTTACCTACGTGGCAACAAGGCCTGAAATTCGCTATCGAACAAAATCCCCACCTAGGTTTTAAGCTAAATGGGGATTCCTTACCATTTGGTTGCCATGCCTGGGAAAAATATAATCCCAAATTTTGGCAAACCTATGTTACTTAAAAATTCTTTTTTGCTAAATAATCACGGCTAACTTTTAAACTTTCAAACGGATCTTGTTTGCTTTGATCCTGTTCGACGAACCAATATTTCAAACCTGCAGTTTTACGCGCGGCGAAAATTCGGTCAAAATTAATTGTGCCACTTCCAACCTCTGTAAAAATACCCGTACCCGCTTCCATATCTTTCACATGCCACAATGGGAAACGACCAGGATGCTTTTCAAAATAGGCAACTGGATCTTGGCCTGCCTTGGCAAACCAATACAAATCAGACTCCATTTTAACTAAATCTGCTGGTGTATTCTTTAGGATAAAATCGTAAGGAATGAAGTCCCCCGATTTTTGGAATTCGAAATCATGATTATGGTATGCAAACTGGATACCCGCTTTCTTAGTTGCCTGTCCTGATTTTTCCAATAGCGCGGGTAACCTTTCATAATGCTTGGTCGTCCGCTCATTTGGATGCAAATACGAACAAACCATGTATTCGGAGCCTAGGACGTGAAGATCCTCCACTGCCTTTTCCCAACCGTCCATTAAGGTGCCTTTACCTTTCACTTCAAAACCTGTGGTGTGGTGAGAACTCACCACCTGCAATCCAGTACGATCCAAAATCGATTTAAACTCCTTGGCCGTCTTACCAAAAAATTTACC
>CANHCG010000097.1 GCA_947459055.1 Cytophagaceae bacterium
TTCACATAAAATCGGTGTGATACTGTCAAATATTTTCTGTGTCGCCTGAAATTCTCCGCGAGTCGTATGCACCACAGACCCGCATCCTGCATAGGAAAATTGAGTAATATTTGCCTTTACAAAATGGACCTTGGGATGGGCTTGTAATGCCGCTACCACATTGGCAAACCATGTATCACTGGAAATTTTAGAATAGGTAAAGGGCTGAATGGCCAGGAGATTACTTGTAACATTGGCTTCATGAAACCAAAGATGTTGCCATGATTTTTCCGCTAAATGATCAAATGTTTCGGCTTCTTCAGACCAATAACACCACGTTTTTTTAGGAAATCCGAGTTCATCTTGACTGATGATCAAGATGGATTCGTCTTTTAACGCACTTTGTGTTAAATAATAGGCGAGCGAAAGTCCAGACATGCCGCCTCCAGCGATAATAAAGCTGTATTCCGACTGGCTTGGACCTGGTAAATTCATTTATATATGCTTTTCGGCATGATAAGATGAACGAACCAAAGCGCCAGATTCCACATAGGCTAAACCGCGCTTAAGTCCTTCCTCTTTGTACATGGCAAAGGTGTCTGGATGAATCCATTCGATGACTTCATGGTGCATTTTGGTCGGTTGTAAATATTGACCTAGCGTCAAAACATCCAAGCCATGCGCGACTAAATCATCCATCGCTTGAAATACTTCCTCTTTCGTTTCACCAAGGCCAAGCATTAAGCCGGATTTGGTTCTTTTTCCAAATTCTTTCGTGCGTTTGGTTTGTTCTAAACTCCGCTCATATTTTGCTTGCGGGCGTACGTAGCGATACAATCGCGCGACGGTTTCCATGTTGTGAGATACGACTTCTTGGCCTCCTTCAATCATACGAATTAACGCGTCCCAATTACCTTTTGTATCTGGAATAAGGGTCTCAATTGTCGTTAGCGGGGTAGTTTCTTTCACAGCACGTACCGTTTGGTACCAAATTTCGGCCCCTCTATCTTTTAATTCATCACGGTTCACTGAGGTTATAACCGCATGTTTTACTTTCATCAGTCGGATCGCTTCAGCTACACGACGGGGCTCATCCTCGTCGTATTCATTGGGTCTTCCAGTAGCTACGGCACAAAAAGTACAAGAGCGGGTACATACATTCCCTAAAATCATGAAAGTGGCGGTACCTTCGCCCCAGCATTCGCCCATATTGGGGCAATTGCCCGATTGGCAAATGGTATGCAATTTATACTCATCCACAATCTTCCGAACGTTCGTATATTTTTCCCCGATGGGCAATTTGACACGTAACCAATCTGGTTTTCGCGTAGAAGATGCTGGGTTTATTTGTGGTAAATCAATCATATGCGTTTATTTACTTTTTCCGAAGAAAAAAGTGAGATAACCTGTCGTATAAACAGCGCGATGGGGTGTTTGGTTTAGCATTTCAATCGGCTTACTGAAATAATCCAAAATAAATCCCATCTCTAAACTTAGGTAATTTTGTTTGAAGGTGTCTAATTCGACATTGAAAGCGGTTTTCAGGTGCCAACCAGGCACAATCACCGATTCGTTCAATCCATTAAAATAATTACTTTCGCCGATAATCACCGTTCTCGTCGAATTTGATAAGGCTTGTGCCATGGAAATTGATTGAATAGACGATTTTCCATTGGATGGATTAACCGCAGAAATATCCACATGGTAGGGCATTTGTACTCCAATATTCGGCCCCGTCATTAATATCCCTTTTAACGAAGCGCCGCCTTCAGTCGCTTTTTTTAATAAGGTCCATTGTCGGCCATATTCAGGTCGAATGACTAATAAATTATTTAATTTCCCCTCCACATAGCCCCGTCCATTGTAGGAATAAGGAGAATTGAATTCACGATAATCGTTTATAATGGATGCATCCAAGCCAATAATTGGTTGACTCACCTGGTTTTTGATCCAAGCGTTTCGAAAAGAAAGTCCTCCAAAAATTCCGGAGTTTGTTGACGTTCCGACTCCCATCGATAAGGTGATGGTCGGGTCCAAGGTCGACTGAGGACTTGATTTTGGTAAAGGATTTGATTTTCTTGATGAACTACTAGGTGCTTGAACTACAATTTCCTTGGAGGCCGCGCCTCTTCGTTGCCCAAAACCAGGCAAGGAAAATAAAATCCCAATCAAGGTAATTCCCAGGATTTTGTTCATTTGTGTAGTTCAGGTTTAATATCTTCGACAGAAATATCCCAATGCGTGGCGGAATAGGCACAAACACCTTTGTCGATCACAAGGACTTGTGGGGACTGATGTTCGATACCAAATTTTTCGGCAATCTCATTCGATATCGACCGATAGGCAATTAAATCTAAATAATAAGCAGGTGTTTCGGTTTCATCCCAGGCCCGTTCAAACCGATTTAAGGCCGTTGAGGAAATGGAACAACGTGTACTGTGCTTAAAAATTAGCTGAGCTTTTTCGTGGGATGCTTGCGCAATTTCATCCAATTGTTTTAACTCTGTTAATTGTTTCCAAACCATAAGGATGATGCAGGTGTTCTGCTTATTTTGTAATTTTATTGATTCAACATCAAATTTAAGAAAAATTGAGGGTTTGGCTATATTCTTTTGCCTTGTTTTTATACCGAATGATCATTCGACTTATTTCTCCGTTCCATCGAAAGGCGATGGCATGGGAAAAAGGTCAATCTGAGGTCTGGGAAGGCTTAGAAAAAAATCTACGATTTAATCAAAAACCGGTAGCTTGGTTTCATACGGCCTCGATGGGGGAATTTGAACAAGGTAGACCCATCATCGATGCTTTCAAAAAGGCACATCCCAACTATTTTATTTTGGTCACGTTTTTTTCACCTTCTGGATATGAAGTTCGTAAAAATGCACCTGGAGTAGATTTTGTGAGTTATTTGCCTTCTGATGGTGCTCAAACTTCTGCAAGATTTTTGGATTTGGTGAAACCTAAGTTGGCGATTTTCGTCAAATATGAATTTTGGTATTTTTATTTGACTGGATTACAAAAGCGCGAAATTCCGAGTCTTTTGGTTTCAGCTATTTTTCGACCTGATCAAATATTTTTTGCATGGTATGGCCAATTTTTCAGGAAAATCGTAGCGAGTTTTACACATATTTTTGTGCAAGATGTTGATTCTCAGACTTTATTAGAAAGAATCGACATATTGAACGTGATAGTAGGGGGAGATACACGCTTCGATCGGGTGTTAAGTAATGCCCGACAAGGACAAAGCTGGGATCTTTTGACCGATTTTTTACAGGAAACCGCTTTTATTGTGGTGGGTTCTGCATGGCAAGCGGATATGGAATGCCTCTTGCCCTTGATTAATTCAAAAAAAATTCCGGTAAAATGGGTTATCGTGCCTCATGAAATTCATGATTCAGAATTACGCGCATGGGAGGCCTCCATTCGATTAGCAGTCATGTATTCAAAGGGGGAAAAGGTTAATGATGCGGAAGTGCTGATTGTCAATGAGGTAGGTCGATTATCTTCGCTTTATCGAGGGGCAACCTTTGCCTACATTGGAGGTGCCTTTGGAGCGGGTTTACATAATACGTTAGAGGCGGCGGTATTTGGCCCGACTGTCTTTTTTGGTAATAAAAACTACATAAAATTTAAGGAGGCCGTCGATTTAGTGGACTGTGGCTTAGCATTTCCAGTGGGAAGTTCACGGGAATTAGAAGAAAAAATGATTGAAATTTGGGAGGATGAGCAGTTGTTGGTCAACAAGCAAGTCCAATCCCGTCACTTTGTTGCCCTGCACGCGGGTGCTACGCAACGCATCATGGAATATATCAACCAAAACCTGAACCTACATGGAAACCAATAAAGGCTTAATCATGCGTTCTACGGGTTCTTGGTACGAAATCCGGGCGGAAAACGGGATCGTTTTCCGTGGGCGACTCAAAGGGAAATTTAAATTAAACGGCCCCAAAACGTCTAATCCAATTGCCGTTGGCGACTGGGTCATGTATGCCATGGAAGATGAGGCGAATCAAACCGTGGTGATTGAAGAGATTTTACCTCGACAAAATTATTTGATCCGTAAATCGGTGCATAAGACGGGCCAGGGCCAATTGATGGCCGCGAATGTCGATCAGGCCATTTTTGTCATGACTTATAAATCCCCGAAAACTTCTTTGGGATTTTTAGATCGATTCCTTGTAACCGCCGAGGCCTTTCGTATTCCGGTGACGATTGTGTTTAATAAAATGGATTTATTAACCGATGATGAGAAAGATCAGGTGTTTGAATGGGCTGGTTTGTATCAAGAACTGGGCTATGGAATATTATTCACTTCTTTGCCTCTGAACCAAGGGGTGGATGAATTTAAGGAGATGTTTCAGGGAAAGGTTTCGTTGATGGCGGGCCATTCGGGCGTGGGTAAATCTAGCTTATTGAACATTGTTGCGCCTGCTTTACAGATTAAAACCAAAGAAATCTCGGATTTTGCGCAAAAAGGGGTTCATACCACGACCTATTCCACGATGTGGGAATTAGGCCCTTCGACCTACCTGATTGATAGTCCTGGGATTAATGAATTGGGTGTAATGGAGATCGAGAAGGAGGAATTAGCGCATTATTTCCCGGAAATGCGGGCTTTGTTGGGGCAATGTAAATTCAACAATTGCTTGCATTTGCATGAACCTCATTGCGCGGTACAGGAGGCGGTGAAAGAAGGAGAGATTGCATCGAGTCGCTATTTAAGTTATTTTAGTATTTTTGAAAATGACGATAATCGTCGCTAAACCTATGGAACATTTATATAATTGGGGGATTGATTTAGGGGGGACAAAAATTGAATGCGCGGTATTAGACCGCCAAGATCCGACGAAAGTCATTCACCGGGAACGGATTGATACTGAATCGGCAAAGGGATATGATCATATTATGGCACAAGTGGGCCGGCTCATCGATTCCGTTTCTGCCAAACTAGGATTCCGTCCAGCGCAAATAGGATTTGCGACGCCGGGTGTCTTGGATCCTACTTCCCAAACGATGAAAAATTGTAATACGACGAGCATGAATGGGCAGCCGATGGCGAAAGATTTGGCTCGAGTGGTGGGTTGCGAGGTTCGTTTAGCAAATGATGCGAATTGTTTTGCCCTGGCTGAAGCTTTGTTGGGAGCTGTTCAGGACGTGAATCCACAAGCGCAAATTGTCTTTGGAATCATCATGGGAACGGGCGTGGGTGGAGGATTAGTGGTGCATGGCCAAGTCGTGAATGGATTTCATGGCATTGGAGGCGAATGGGGACATAATATTTTAGAAGAAGGCGGAGATCCATGTTATTGTGGGAAATCGGGCTGCGTGGAAAAAGTGATATCAGGGCCGGCCTTAGAGCTTTTTTATGAGCGTCAGGCGGGACAAAAGAAAAAGTTAAAAGATATCGTTCAGGCCTATTTGGATCATACAGATCCGGCGGCGGATTTGACGATTCGCCGATTGATGGATCAATTTGGTCGGGCTGTGTCCACCTTAATTAACGTAATCGATCCGGATGTGATTGTTGTCGGTGGGGGTGTGGGGAACATTGATTTGTTGTATACAGAGGGTTACGAATGCATTAAGAAATACATATTTAACTCGGGGGAGGTATTGACACCGATCGTAAAACCTAAATTAGGAGATAGCGCTGGGGTTTTTGGTGCGGCGATGTTATTTTCTTAAATAGGAAATACAAGGAATAGATTAGGTTACCAAAGATCAAGTCTTGCTTGAATTGACGGCTAAATGTAAATCGATTTCCGTGGTTAATTAAAGAGTAGGGGGATGACTTTTTGTTGATTTCCTACATACAAGCGCACAAAATATTTTCCCGCAGCAAGTGGCGGTAAATTTATTTCTTCCCGTTGGCTCTTCAATGGGAATTTGAGAAGTATCGCACCTTGGTTATTGCAGATTTCCATTTGGGCTGATTCCGTAGCAACTAGTTCAATGGTTAATTTATCACCTGTCTTAAGTGGATTTGGAAAAAGACGTACCTGGGTATCAGGGAGTTCCTCGGTGCTTAAAACAGGATTTAGAATAAAAAAGGCGCGATCGAAATTGGGGACGCCAAATCCTAAGAAATTATCGGGTTTATCTGCCTGGCTACTTGATTTTCGGATGGCATTGATGATTTGTAAACTGTTTTTGCTTGGACTTGATTGAATTAAGCCGGCGGCCAATCCGGCGATTAGAGGGGCAGAAAATGACGTACCATTTAAAGAGCTGATTTGGCCATTAGGAAGTCCCACAATGGTTCCTAAACCCATGGCTGATACATCAGGTTTAATTCGCTTATCAAAGCTGGGGCCTTGGGAACTAAAACTAGCTCGGAGACCTGTGCGATCTACCGCACCTACAGAAAGAATGGAATCCGCATCTGCAGGAGCTGTAATGTATTTCCAAGTACCGGAACCTTCATTTCCCGCACTAATGACACAAATAATACCTCGATTCGCTGCCCACCTGGCGGCATTCGAAACTAAGGTGTTCTTGCCATTCATGTCCGCATAGGTATGATTGGATTTGGTATTTTCGAATTCTGAATAGCCCAAAGAGGAAGAGATAATATCTGTGCCTAAACTATCAGCCCATTCAGCGGCTCGGAGCCAATTCGCCTCTTCTACGATTAATTCGGTTTCTTCCTCTTCAGTTTGGGCAATGGCAATATTGGCTTGGTAGGCGGTGCCATATAATTTACCAGGAAA
>CANHCG010000098.1 GCA_947459055.1 Cytophagaceae bacterium
CGGTGATCGTAGAAAAGCAATGTTAGAAGATATTGCTATCCTAACCGGAGGTACTGTAATCGCAGAAGAGCGTGGATTTAAATTAGAAAATGCGACGATCGAATATTTAGGTCAAGCAGAAAAAGTGATTATCGATAAAGATAATACAACCGTTGTAAATGGTTCTGGATCAAAAGATGATATCACAAATCGGGTGAATCAGATTAAATCTCAAATCGAAAATACAACTTCAGATTACGATCGTGAAAAATTACAAGAGCGCTTAGCCAAATTATCTGGCGGTGTTGCTATTTTGTACATTGGAGCAGCGACTGAAGTTGAAATGAAAGAAAAGAAAGACCGTGTAGATGATGCATTACATGCGACACGCGCAGCGGTAGAAGAAGGAATCATTGCCGGTGGTGGTGTAGCGTTAATTCGTGCGATAGCTTCTTTGGATAAGTTAAAAGGAGAAAACGAAGATCAAACGACAGGTATCAACATCATTCGTCAAGCAGTAGAATCTCCATTACGTACAATTGTTTCTAACGCAGGTGGCGAAGCTTCTGTCGTTGTTAATGCAGTTCGTGCAGGTAAAGATGATTTCGGATATAATGCACGCGAGGATAAATATGAAAATATGATTGCGGCGGGTATTATTGACCCTACGAAAGTAACACGATTAGTCTTAGAAAATGCAGCTTCTATTGCTGGATTGCTTTTAACAACTGAATGTGTTATTGCTGATAAACCAGCTAACGAAGCAGCTCATAGCCATGCACCAGGTGGTGGTGGAATGGGTGGTATGATGTAATTTTAGTTAAATTAAATTCAAAACTCCCCAATTCATTGGGGAGTTTTTTTTAGTTCATATGAAAAGAATCGCCATTGATATGGACGATGTTTTAGCAGACACATCCATCAAAATTATTTCTGAAATTAATAAGCGCTTGAATAAATCTTATTCGATGCCTGCTTTGCTCAACAATGATTCATTAAAATTAGAGTTTTATCAGGATTACCTAGCTACTAATTCATTTTTAAAAGAACCAGGATTTTTTTTAGACATTCCTGTAAAAGAAAAGGCGATTGAGGTAGTACAGGAATTAAGCAAGCATTATGAAATTTTTATTGTATCAGCAGCTACTGAATTCCCTGAGTCTCTGAAAGAAAAATTAACATGGTTGGAAGCGCATTTTCCATTTATCTCATGGACACATGTTGTATTTTGTGGGCATAAATACATGATTCAGGCAGATTATTTAATTGATGACCACGAAAAAAATTTAAAAACCTTTACGAATGGGACTCCTCTCCTATTTTCAGCACTTCACAATTTACATATACATGATTACCAACGCGTAAACTCTTGGGAGGAGATTGCCAATTTATTATTACCTAATGAATAAAAATCGGTTTTCCATCAGTTTATTATTTTTTCTATGCGGATTAAACTTCGCCAGTTGGGCCACCCGAATCCCTGATTTCAAAGAAACTTTGTCCCTTTCTGATGCGGCATTAGGGACTGTATTGATGGGTTTGCCAATTGGTTCAATGGTTTCTTTGCCGTTAGCCGGTTGGTTGATTTCAAAATTTGAATCTGCCTATATCTGTCTTGTAGCCGTTATTTTATACATTCTTATTTTACCCTTGTTTGGATTTATTTCGAGTCCTATTCAGTTATTCCTAAGTTTATTTGCTTTTGGTATGGCCGGCGATATATTAAATATTGCCATGAACACACAAGTAGTGAGCTTAGAAAGCATCTTGAATAAAATAGTTATGTCAAGCTTTCATGCCATCTTTTCAGTTGGTCTTATGCTCGGGGCCTTTATTGGAGGATATCTAATCAAGTACAATATCAGTTTACAAGATCATTTTTTATTAATCAGTTTGGCTAATTTAGTGGGAATACCGTTGTTTTACAAAGGTTTATTAGCCGATGGATTCAAAAATAAATCGGATGCAAAACCCGAAAAAGTTCATTTTTTCAAAATAGGAAAATACCTCATGATACTTTCTTTCATTGCATTTGGTGGTATGCTTTGTGAGGGTGCCATGGCTGATTGGATAACACTTTATGTTATAGAAAGTGCTGTTGAAAATCCATTTCCTATCACTATTGGCTTTACATCTTTTGCATTTGCTATGGTGGTAGGTAGATTTATTGGTGATTATCTTTCTAATAGATTTGAAGTACGTAGTATATTGATTTTTAATGGTTTATCAATTGCATTAGGTATAAGCATAGGATTAATGTCAACCAATATTTATTTAATTATTTTAGGTTGTGCCGTGGCAGGATTGGGTATATCAACGATCGTGCCTATCATCTATTCAAAAGCTGGTACTGCAAAAAACATGAGCCCATCGATGGCACTAGCTAGTGTATCCACCATCGCGTATGTTGGATTTTTATTAGGACCCGTATTAATCGGATTTTTGTCAGAATATTTTGGTTTAAAAAGTGCATTAACCTTATTAATTCTTTTAGGTGTCATTATTAGTATCTTATCTAAGTATTATTTAACATTAAGTTTAAATCCCGAAAATCATGAATAAACACGTATTATTTTGGTCCATTACCGTAGGTTTAGGCGGAATGTTATTTGGTTTGGATGTAGCGGTTATTTCGGGTGCAGAATTAGCGATACAAGCCTTGTGGAAGTTGGACAGTTGGACTCACGGTCTAGCTATCGCAACCGCATTATATGGTACTGTTGTAGGCGCAGCCTTAGGCGGCATTCCAGCTGATCGTTTTGGTCGGAAACCAACACTTTTATGGATTGGTGTATCCTTTTTTGTATCATCGATTGGTGCTGCCCTAGCAAGTAATGTAGAGTATTTCATGTTATTCAGATTTTTAGGTGGACTAGGTATCGGTGCTTCATCCGTAGTAGCCCCGATTTACATCTCAGAAATAGCACCAGCGAAACATCGTGGTAAACTTGTGATATCATTTCAGTTGAATGTGGTATTAGGTATTCTAATTGCCTATATCTCTAATTATTTCATTCAAGGCATGGAAAATGATTGGCGAATCATGCTAGGTGTAGTAGGTATTCCAAGCCTGTTATTTTCAATTTTAATCTTGTTTACTCCAGAAACACCCACATTCCTTTTATTAAAAAGAAATGATCTTGAAGGGGCTAAGAAAGTCCTGGCTTTGGCAGATCCAAATCCAGAAGAAACGATCCAACGAATCACTGAAAATCAAAAAACTCAAATTCAAGGTGAACGTTTATTTTCCAAAAAATTTATAACTCCCCTTGTCTTATCGTTTCTTTTCTCTTTCTTCAATCAAATGTCGGGGATTAATGCCATCATTTACTATGCCCCACGGATCTATGAATTAACAGGTTTAGGTAAGGAAAGTGCTTTGTTATCTACAGCAGGTATAGGTTTGGCTAACTTACTATTTACTATGGTCGGTTGGTATTTCATTGATCGCGTAGGTCGTCGTAAATTAATGTACATCGGTTCATTTGGCTATATAATATCCTTGGGCTTAATTACTTTGTCCTTCTATCAAGAGAGTTTTGCTATGGTACCTTTATACATATTTGTGTTCATTGCCTCACATGCTATTGGCCAAGGTTCTGTAATATGGGTATTTATCTCTGAAATATTTCCGAATTCTGTTCGTGCCTCAGGCATGGCTTGGGGGTCATTAACTCATTGGGTATTAGCCGCATTGGTAGCTAACTTTTTTCCAATATTCACGGAAATGTTTGGTGGAACAGTTATTTTTGGATTCTTTGGCTTGATGATGATAGGCCAATTAGCCTATGTCATGTTTATGATGCCAGAAACCAAAGGAACATCTTTGGAAGAAATTGAAAAACAAATGATAATCCATTAATGAGGTATGATACATTTTGATCCATCAAATAATAAACCGAAATACCAACAATTAATTGACAGCATCATTGATGCCATTGATTCCGGTGAATTTGAACGTGGAAAACAACTCCCCTCCATCAATGTCGTGGCCAATGAATTTAATATGGCACGTATGACCGTAACGAAAGCCTACGATGAATTACGTGAGCGAGGTCTAATTACCTCGCATCATGGAAAAGGTTTTTATGTGGCAAGTACGGATACACGAAGTAACTTACATGTATTCATTTTAATGGATGCGTTGACCCCTTATAAGGAAATACTATTAGAAAGTATTTTAGCTCATTTAGGAGAAGGTGTTACCCATTCCTTATTTTTCCATTATCATAATATTCAAGTATTTGAAAACTTAATTAATAATAATTTAGGAAAATTTAACCATTACATCATTTTACCTCATTTTAATATATCTGTATCCAAGATTATTTCTAAAATACCTAAAGACAAATTATTGATCTTAGATATTGATGTCAAAGAATTTTCGAGTGATTATGCCATTTTGTATCAAAACTTTGAAAAAAACATTTACAATGGCCTTCTTAGCTGCTTGGAAAAAATTCAAAAATACGAAGCACTTAATCTAGTTTTGAGTCAAAAGAGCTTCCAATACACACCCAAAGGTATTATTAAAGGATTTACTAAATTCTGTGAAGAACATTCAATAGCACATGACATCATTCCAGATTTAGAAGCTGAATATGATTTAAAGGAAAATCAGGCGTATATCGTATTCAGAGAAATCGATTTGATCAAGATGATCAATTGGGCCTCAAAAAAACAGTGGCAATTCGGCAAACATTTAGGTGTATTATCTTATGACGATACGCCATTAAAGGAAATCATTTCAGAGGGAATATCAGTCATTTCAAACAACTTTTCCCTCATGGGAAAACGGGCGGCAGAAATGATTTTAAATAAGGAAAAAGGACGCTTTTCGAATGATTTTTATTTTGAAGATCGTAATTCCTTATAAATTCAAATGAACATTTATCCATTCTCCATCTAATTTCACTCCATAGCGTTCATAAAATTTAATCGCAGGTGTATTCCAGTCTAATACTTGCCACATCATTCCACTAGATTTTGTACGTTTGGCTTCTTCAATTGTCGCTTCAATCAATATTTTGCCATAACCTCGGCCCCTAAATTCTTCCTTTACAAAAAGATCTTCGAGGTAAAAACGCTTCCCTTTCCATGTGGAAAAGCGATAATACCAAAGTGCAAATCCAGCTAACTTATCACCTTCAAAGAGTAAAAAACAATCAAATAATGGATTTTCACAAAAACCATTTTCGATATAATCAGCCTCTGTCGCAGTAACTTCTTCGGGAGCCTTTTCAAAAAGTGCTAGTTCTTTTACTAAAGAAAAAATCAAAGGAATATCTGATATTTCAGCCCTACGTAAAATGTAATTATCCATGTAATGCTCGTAATTTTAACAATAAATCAGCCATGTCTTGCGGAAAATCCTTTTTAAAATGTATCATTTCATGCGTAGTGGGGTGTTCGAACCCCAATGAATAAGCATGCAAGGCTTGCCTTGAACAAAGTTTAAACATATTTTCAACGAAGGTTTTAAAATTAGCCATCGTACTCATAAACCGGATTTTATCGCCACCATAAGATGCATCCGAAATCAATGGATGCCCCATGGATAACGCATGTGCCCGAATTTGATGGGTCCGACCTGTTTCCAAATTAAACTTAAGTAAAGAACAAAAGCCAAAAGATTCCACCAACTCATAATGAGATATAGCTAATTTGCCTTCCTCCGAATCTTCCGACAACATTGTCATTACTTTCCGATCTTTTGGATTTCGTGTAATTTTTCCTCGTAAGGTTCCTTTCGGAATTTTGGGAACTCCCCATACAATGGCATAATATGTACGTTCAATGGTATGATCAAAAAATTGTTTGGCCAGATAGCTTAGGGCAAAGTCAGATTTGGCAACAACTAAAATTCCCGAGGTATCTTTATCAATTCGATGAACTAAACCAGGACGAATGGATTTTTGACCGGGTAATTGTTGACAATGAAATAACAAGGCATTCACTAAAGTCCCTGACCAATTGCCATGCGCTGGATGAACCACCATTCCAGCTTCTTTATTAACTAAAATCAAATCATCATCCTCGTATATTATATCAATCGGGATATTTTCTGGATATACTTCGGTATCTCGTGGAGGATGCGAAAAAGAAACCGAAATTTGATCGAATGGTTTGACACGGTAATTCGATTTAATTGAAAGATTATTCACCTTAACTGAACCTGCCTCAATCCCTACTTGAATTTTCGATCGACTTGCATTCGAAATTTTTAATAATAAATATTTATCTATTCTAAGTAATTGTTGACCTTTGTCCACGACAAAATTGAAATGCTCAAATAAGTCATCTTCGGAATCAATCGGATCTAAATTTGGATCTATGGACATAGAAAAATTTCAACAATTACATTTACAAATACCCAGTCCAGTACAAGAAATCTATAGTTCTTTATGGGCAGAGCAAAATATTCGAATTTTAATCAAACGGGATGATTTAATTCATCCTATCATCTCAGGCAATAAATGGCGCAAATTAAATGAATATATTCAGTTAGCCCAACAAAGACCCGAGTATTCCATTTTAAGTTTTGGAGGCGCATACTCCAATCACCTCTATTCTCTAGCTTATGTAGGTCATCAAATGGACATAAAAACCATTGGAATCGTACGAGGAGAAGAATTAAATGAAAAAAGTAATCCATTCTTGCAACAGATAAGCCAATGGGGGATGAATTTACATTTTATTTCAAGAGA
>CANHCG010000099.1 GCA_947459055.1 Cytophagaceae bacterium
AAGACCTCTTCCCGACTTTGCCCGCTCACAATCACCTTCGCGATCATCGAATCGTAATTCGGCGGAATCGTGTAGCCTGAATAGACATGGGAGTCAATACGCACTCCATGGCCACCTGGCAAATGCAAATTCGTTATTTTACCAGGGGAAGGACGGAATCCATTTGCTGGATCCTCCGCATTAATACGGCATTCCAAGGCAAATAATTTGGGGAAATAATTCTGACCCGAAATTGGAATGCCAGCGGCTACTTTGATTTGTTCTTTGATTAAATCAAAATCAGTAACTTCTTCTGTAATTGGATGTTCTACTTGGATACGTGTGTTCATTTCCATGAAGTAGAAATCCCCGTTTTTATCGACCAAAAACTCAATCGTTCCCGCTCCTTCATAGCCAATCGCACTCGCACCGGCAATCGCCGCATCTCCCATTTTCTTACGCAACTCGTCGGTTAGCGCAGGAGAAGGAGTTTCTTCACATAATTTTTGGTGCCGACGCTGAATCGAACAATCGCGCTCAGACAAGTGACATACTTTGCCAAACTTATCGCCAACCACCTGAATTTCAATATGACGCGGTTCCTCCACGAATTTCTCCATGTACATCCCGTCATTACCAAAAGCCGCCGCTGCTTCCATTTTGGCATCGTCCCATAATTTGTGGAACTCAGATTCTTCCCGAATGATACGCATCCCGCGGCCACCGCCTCCGGCTGTCGCTTTAATGATCACGGGATATTTGATTGTTTTGGCTAATTCGATTGCTTCTTCCACGGTATCCAAAAGTCCATCAGAACCAGGAATAACAGGTACGCCTGCCTTTTTCATGGTTTCCTTCGCCGTGGCTTTATCGCCCATCGAATTAATCATTTCCGCCGAAGCGCCAATGAATTTAATGCCATGTTCCGAACAAATACGTGAAAATTCTGCGTTCTCCGAAAGAAAACCATAACCCGGATGAATAGCATCCGCACCGGTCACTTCGGCTGCTGAAATAATGGCTGGAATACTTAAATAGGATTGTCTGCTAGGAGGTGGCCCGATACAAACTGCTTCATCCGCGAAACGAACATGCAAACTATCTCGGTCGGCCGTGGAGAATACGGCCACGGTTTTGATGCCCATTTCCCGACAAGTCCGGATAATCCGTAGGGCGATTTCCCCACGATTGGCAATTAATATTTTTTTGAACATAGGTTACGCTTTTTCTACCAAGAAAAGTGGTTGGTCGAACTCAACCGGTGTTGCATTTTCCACTAAAATCTTCACAATTTTACCGGCAACCTCCGAGTCAATCTCATTGAAAAGTTTCATGGCTTCAATCATACAAACCGTTTTACCTGGTTCGATGTCAGATCCCACTTCCACATAATTATCCTTATCTGGACCCGCCGCGCGGTAAAAAGTACCGATCATCGGGGATTTAATCGTATAGTATTGATCAGCTGAAGCTTCCACAGCTGCTGGTGCTGCTGGGGCCGCCGCCGAAGCAACGGGTGCCGGTGCTGCCGCCACTGCCGGAGCTGAATAAGTCACCACAGGCGCCGCTTCTGAATGTTTTTTGACCGAAACCTTTAAACCTTCTGTTTCGATACTCACCTCAGCGAGGGGTGATTTGGCGATGTAATCTAAAAGTCGCTGTATTTCTTTGGTATCCATTTCGCTTTAAATTTATGCTTGCAAAGGTATATAAAATTACTTTACACGCTCTGCATACGAGTAAGTTCTTGTATCTACTTTAATGACCTCATCCTGCTCGATGAAAATAGGCACCGTAATCGTGGCTCCTGTTTCTACCGTGGCCGGTTTTTTAGGTGAATTGGCCGTATCCCCACGCACACCAGGTTCCGTGTAGGTCACTTTTAATTCCACAAAAGGAGGTAATTCGCAGGAAAGTGCGGACTCATTTTCTGTATTAATTAAAATTTCCACTTCTTGGCCTTCTTTCATCAAATCCGCCATCACGACTAAATTTGAGTTCAATAATATTTGCTCAAAGGACTCATTATCCATGAAATTAAACCCAAATTCATCTTTGTAAATGAATTGGAATTTTCTGCGTTCTACACGAACTGGATAAATCGCCACCCCTGAATTAAAGGTATTGTCGATTACTTTTCCAGAAGTCAATGAACGCAATTTTGTCCGTACGAATGCAGGACCCTTGCCTGGTTTTACATGGAGGAATTCAATGATTGAGTATAAATCATCATTGTACTTAATCACCATGCCGTTTTTAATATCTGCTGTAGTTGCCATATTTCTAAATTACTTTGGATCGTAGGCCCACTTGACATACGCGGATGCCCAAGTAAAACCGCCCCCAAAGGCTGCTAAAATTAAATTATCTCCTTTTTTTAATTGTTTTTCATAATCCCAAAGACACAACGGGATGGTTGCCGCAGTCGTATTTCCATATTTTTGGATGTTCAACATCACCTTATCCTCTCCAATTCCCATCCGATTCGCCGTGGCATCAATGATCCGCTTATTGGCCTGATGTGGCACCAAAAAGCGCACATCATCCCCTGTCAAATTATTGCGTTCCATAATTTCAGCAGATATATCCGCCATCCGAGTGACTGCGAATTTAAACACGGATTGACCTTCTTGGCGGATGTAATGCCATTGGTTATCAATCGTCTCGTGCGTCGGGGGATATGCGCTACCGCCACCTTTTTGCATTAAACTTTCACAACCCTCGCCGTCAGACTTTAAGATAAAATCTTGTACTCCTACATTTTCTGTCGTGGCTTCCAATAAGACCGCTCCCGCGCCATCGCCAAACAAAATACAAGTCGTCCGATCTGAATAATCTACGATGGCCGACATTTTATCGGCTCCCACCACCACAATTTTCTTGTAACGCCCCGATTCGATAAATGCGGTACCCGTCGCTAAGGCATTTAAAAAGCCCGAACAGGCAGCTGCCAAATCGAAGGAAGCCGTTTCTTTGATGCCAACCGCCTTACATATTAAATTCGATGCCGATGGGAAAAAGTAATCCGGCGTCACCGTTGCACAAATCAATAAATCAATTTCTTCCGGTTTTGTGCCTGTTTTGACGAATAATTCCTCGACGGCCTTGGCTCCCATTACAGAAGTTCCTAATCCTTCGCCTTTTAATATTCGCCTTTCTTTGATGCCCGTCCGAGAAGTAATCCACTCGTCATTGGTGTCAACTAATTTTTCTAATTCTTCGTTGGTCAACACATAGTCCGGAACATATCCCGCTACTCCTGTAATGGCCGCGTGTATTTTTTGATGCATGGTTCTTATTTCTCTTCGATGGCTACCTTGATTTTTTGGCAGACATTCGATTCAACAACTGTTTTACATAGCTTAATCATATTCTTAATGGCCTTTGGCGATGACGCCCCGTGGGCAATAATCACATTCCCATTAATTCCGATGATCGGGCTACCTCCGTAATTTTCGTAATTCGTATTCTCCACAAATTCATTCATCATCCCCTGCTCCTTCATAATGTTGTAAATGGATTCCCCCATTTTCAACACGATATTTCCTGTAAAGCCATCCGTCACAATCACATCTGCCTTATTTCGGAATAAATCTTTACCCTCAATATTACCAATGAAATTTACTTGCTTGTTTTCTTTCAATAAAACATGGGTTGCTTGCGCCAAAATACTCCCTTTCTGTTCCTCTTCCCCGATGTTCATTAAACCGACACGAGGTTGCGATTGACCCGTAGTCGCCTCATAGTAAACGGAACCTAACAAGGCCCATTGTTCCAACATCTCCGCTTTGCAATCCGCATTCGCACCAATGTCCAACATGACCGCATATTTCCCATTCGTCTGTGGAACAAATCCCGCAATCGCCGGACGCTGAATCCCTTCGATCGTTTTTACAGAAAATAAGGATCCGACCATCATGGCTCCCGTATTCCCTGCAGAAGCAAATACATCAGCCTTACCCTCTTTTAAAAGCGCAAACCCAATTCCGATGCTGGAATTGGGTTTTTGACTTAACGCTCGAGTGGGATGTTCTCCCATTTCAATTACTTCTTCCGCATGTATTACTCGAATCTGTTCACTCGTGCAATTACGCTCAGTTAGTAATTGATTAATTATTTCTTTTGGGCCAATGGCCAAAATGACTTCTTTGTTGGTTAGGCTTGGAATCGCTTGTATAATTCCATCAATCACAGCTTCTGGGGCATAATCCCCGCCCATCACGTCGATTGCTATATTCATTTAATTGTGTTTAATTACTAAAGCGTAACGCAAAAATAGTATTAAATTTAGTCAAAAAATAGCATTTTAACGGGATATTTTCGGAAATCTCCAAAAATCTGAATTGTTTCGGCCTAACTCAGCTTAATTAAGCTTTTGAAGAATAGCCTTCTACAATCATTTTACCTTTGTAAAACAAATTCCCCTCATGCACGTGGGCACGGTGGTATAAATGTGTTTCACCAGTTTGACCATCAACTGCTAATTGCTTTGGAGTGCCAAAATCGTGTGCTCTACGAGTATCCCGACGTGTTGTAGAATGTCTTCTTTTAGGATGTGCCATGGTATTATGTTATTAAGTATTGTCTTTTAATTTTTTCAAAGCAGCCCACCTTGGGTCTACCTCATCTGCTTGTTTTTTAATTTCCTCCTCCGTTAATTCCTTCTCAGTCGTATAAATAAATATATCCCCATCTATTGCCTCAGCCTCAGAAATATACCGCGGATGTAGTTTTTTCATCGGCACCTGAAGGGCAATGAAATCAAACAAATCCTGCGATAAATCAAGCCTCGACTCCTTTCGGTCGATTAAAAATAAATTATCCCCCAAGTCCTCCGAATGATCTGAATACTTATAAATCACCTTCTCTTTCACTTGAAACGGATAATCAAATTCCTCTAAAGACCGGTCACATGTCAAACGAATGTGGCCATTTATCTCTAATTGAATTTGTATCATCGTGGCCGACTTCGCTAAGTCCACCACCGCATGAAAATCCCCTCTCTGTACCCAATCTTGCTCAAATGCAGCAAAAAAAGCATCATTCCCTTCAAACGTGTACCGGTACGATTTATCCTCGAGGGATATAATAGGTATCTGATATGCGTCTAATACGTTCATTTCCACCTGGGTCAAAAAAGGAATGCAAAATTAGGTAATTTTTCGGAAAGAGCAAGGGAACAAATAACATTTTCATAAAATCTTCCGACCTTTGAGTCTATGCAATCCATGGAAAAATCCATTCGTACCTATTTGTTCGCTTTCCTTCTATTTGAAGTCATCTGTTTGACTTTTGTGTGTTCCATGGATCGCTTGACCCAGATGCAATGGATCAATGGCCATCATAGTCGTTGGGCCGATTATCTTTTTCAAGGCTTAAGTGCCTCGGCAGAAATCTTGACGCCGATAGCCATTATCCTGTATTTTTTTTGGAAAAAAAAGTATTTGGTGAAGCCATTTATGATTTCTTATGCGGTTTCTACGGGTATAATCCAATTTGCCAAGCACCTGATCTTCTCCGATGCGCTCCGTCCTCATGCTTATTTTAAAGGCATTCCTCAAGCCTGGCATTGGGTGGATGGGGTTTTCATGTATGAATACAACAGCATGCCTTCGGGTCATACGTCGGCGGCTTGGTTTATGTGTTTTTGGTTAGCTTTTGTTGGTAAATCGGGTACTTCAGGCATTATTTTTGCGCTTTTAGCAGCAGGAGTGGCTTATTCTCGGGTGTATTTATTCCAACATTTTCCGGTCGATACGGCCGTCGGCGCCTTCGTGGGCACCGCTATTTCTTTCCTAGTTTATTATTTTTATTTCCTAAAGCCTTCCAAGCATGATCAAATTCCTGCAGCATAGACCTTATTTATTTTGGACGCTGGTAGGTGCCCTTGTGTATATTCCCTTTCTAGGGGCGTCTCATTTATTTGATTGGGATGAAATTAATTTTGCGGAATCTGCACGAGAAATGCTTGTTTCTGGGGATTATTTGAGTGTCCAAATTAATTTTTTGCCTTTTTGGGAAAAACCTCCGCTATTTATTTGGTTGCAAGCGCTCAGTTTTTGGTTATTCTCCACGTTTACTGTCCAGGCCTGGGTTTCCATGGAATTTGCCGCACGCTTTCCGAATGCGCTTGTTGGAATCGCGACATTGTGCACCGTATACGCCATTGGTAAAAAGCATTTTTCGGCCACATTTGGGCATTTGTGGGCCTTTGCTTATTTGGCCGCCATTACCCCTCATGTGTATGCGAGTTCGGGGATTATTGATCCTTTGTTCAACCTGTTTATCTTTTTGGGTCTTTACTTTTTCGCTGAATTTGTAGCGGATTCGAAACAATTGAAAAATGCCGGCATCGCCGGGGTGCTGATCGGCTTAGGTATGTTGACCAAAGGCCCCGTGGCGCTGTTATTGTGGGGCCTGAGCCTCTTGGTGTTTGGTGTTTTGCAATTTAAAAATTTGAAGCCACAGCTTGGTCGACTATTTTTCGGCGCTTGTCTAGCGGGCTTGATTGCCTGCGTGTTTTTTGTTTCGTGGTATGGATTGATTGCGATGAAATTTGGATTCGGGATTATTGAAGATTTTTTTGCGTATCAAATTCGCTTGTTGACGACAGGCGATGCGGGCCATGGCCAACCATTTTATTACCACGCTTTGGTCTTCCTCTCTGGTTGTTTTCCGATTTCCATTTTGGCTATGG
>CANHCG010000100.1 GCA_947459055.1 Cytophagaceae bacterium
AGGGGGAAATTTCAAGTCTTCATGGTTTGCTTTGTATAATGGTCGGAAAGATTATGGTGAAAGTAAAACGATGACTGATTTGTTGGGTTCTTTAGGTGACTCTCGCCAGAAGGCATTTGGTGGAGCTACACAGGATCAAACGGCTAGTAATGCCTTAGAAACGTCTAATGTAGGTGTTCCTTATGGATTAGTTCGAGCGAAAGTGGAAGCATTTACGTCAGCTAATTCAAATTGGGCTCGTATCCTACGGGGAGATTTCCGTAAGGAAAATGGTAATGTGGTCGTTATGTCTGCTGGTCAAATTGCATTAGCAAGAGCAGAGGCGGCCAATTATGGTTGGACGTCTGAATCCTTATCTACGACATATAGTACAGGTATTTCTTTATCGTATGAACAATGGGGTCTTTCGGTTGCGAGTGATTATTTAGCTCAAGCGGGAGTTTCATTGGAAGCGGCAGGTGCGGCAGGTAATTTGAAAAAGATTGCTATTCAGCGCTACATTGCACACTATCCAGATGGCATGCAAGCCTGGAATATTTGGAGAAAAACAGGCTATCCTGAATTAACCCCTGCACCGGATGCAACGAATTCTTCGAAGCAAATTCCAAGACGCTATACGTATGGTTCGACTGAGTTTACCTCAAACAAAGCGAATGCAGAAGCTGCCGTAGCGGCCATATCGGGTGGTGATACTCAAGATTCTAAAGTGTGGTGGAATAATTAATAATTCCACCTTAAATCATATTAAAATAGTATTCATATGAAAAAGATAAATATAGCACTTTTACTAATGTTCTTGGGAGCATTCGTAGTTCAGTCCTGCATTAAGGATGAAGTGGCCGAATTAGGTAATATTGGATCGGTATTCGTAAAGATCAATGATGGACCTACGAAGGCTTTGTATTATGAGCCATTTACAACGAAGAAAAATGTAGTGGTTTTTAATATTCGTCGGGATGTAAATTCGCCAGCAGAATTAGCAAAAGCGGCAACGGTTTCAATTATTGATGCACCTGAGTTGGTAGATTCGTACAATAAAGATAACGATGAAAGTTTCGAGGCATTGCCTACGTCCATTTTTACCTATGTGACAGATCCTTCAGTAACGAAATCGGGAAATAAGTTTACGATTAATTTTGCACCGAATGAGTTTGCGAAAAATGTTGAGATTAGCTTAGATGGATCTAAATGGGATTTGTCTAAAAAATTCGCGATTGGGTATAAAGTAACGGAGGCTCCAGGTGCTAAAATTTCTAGCGCTCAAAAGCAGATCGTAACGTTGATTAGCTTGAAAAATAAATACGATGGGGTTTATTTGTTGACCGGTGCACATAATCGTGTTCCTTACAACTTCCCTTACAAAACAGTCGTATATATGATGACAGCTGGTGCGAATTCAGTTATTTATTACTGGCCGGATGCAGGAAGTTATGGTCACCCAATCGGTGTGGGTCCAGATCCGGAAAATGATTTAAGTTGGTACGGCTCTGGTATTTCTCCAGTGGTTGAATTTGATCCAAACACGAATGAAGTGGCTCGTGTGTTTAACAATCCACCGAATGCTACGGTAATTACCAAGTTTACAGCGGCGGGTGTGGCAAATTCTAATCGATATGATCCAGCCACGAAGAAAATGTATATTTCGTGGAATTATAACAATAACCCACTTCGGGCATTTGTGGACACGTTAACGTTTATTAAGCCTAGGCAATAGGCCATGCATTTTATTTGACAAAAAAGGCAGCGTTTTCGCTGCCTTTTTTGTTTTTACCCCTTTTGATGGTTTTTTTTCAAGAAAACGGATGGAAGTGGATAGGGTAGGCCAACTTGCTAAAATCCAATGTGTATAAATGGCATTATAACCCCTAATCGGCTTTTTGGGCATATAAGCGCATTTTATCTAATTTTTTTCTTGGTTTCATATAAGTTTATTTATAATTTGCCGATTATTCAATATTAAATTTTCATAAACAAACAGAAAAACATGAAAAAACTCTTACTCATTTGGGTAATTATCGCATGTAGCATTACATCGATCATGGCTCAAACCAGACAAGTAACTGGAAAAATCACTTCTTCTGAGGATGGAAGTGCTTTGCCAGGGGTTAGTGTTAGTTCTAAGGGGTCAACCAAAGGGACTACATCTAATGCCGACGGTTCCTATGTGATTTCGATTGCAGATGGTGCTTCGTTGGTATTCAGTTTCGTTGGATTTAATTCACAAACTGTTACAGTAGGCAATCGTTCAGTGATTGACGTTAAATTAACTGTAGATAATACGCAATTATCTGAGGTAGTTGTAGTCGGTTACGGTACGAAAAAACGCCAAGAATTTACCGGATCTGCTTCGACCATTAAAGCGGCAAGTATCGCTGAGCGTCCTGTGCAGAGTTTCTCTCAAGGATTAACAGGTCAAGCGGCTGGGGTTAACATTACTCAACCTAACGGTTTATTGAATAACCCACCGGTTATTCGTGTGCGTGGTTTGAGTTCATTATCCCTAAGTTCATTTCCTTTGGTCGTAATTGACGGGATACCTATTTCAACGGATAACGTTTCCGCTAACTCGACAACCAATAATCCTTTAGCGGATATAAACCCGTCGGATATTGAGTCCATTGACGTTCTAAAAGATGCGGCTTCAGCTGCTATCTACGGTTCTCGTGCAGGTGCTGGGGTTTTATTAATCACCACCAAACGCGGAAAATCAGGAAAAGCAAAAGTATCTATCGATTCATGGGCTGGCGTAAATTCAGCCGTTCGTCTTCCAGATGTATTGAACGCAGAACAGTATATGTTCCACAAAAATTCAGCGATTGCAAATGCGCTTTTGTTGAATCCGAATGCGGTATCATCTACCCAACGGAATTCGTTGAACCAATCGTTCTTGCCAAATTACAATGAGGATGGTTCTTTAATTGACACGGATTGGTATAAAGAAGTATATCAAACAGCGTTTTCACAAAACCATAACATGACAATCACAGGAGGAACAGACAAAACGTCTTATTACTTCTCGGCAGGTTTTTCAGATCAAGATGGATTTTTGAAAAGCAATAGTTTCGAAAGACGTTCAGGTCGTTTCAATATGGATCACCAGGCGACTAAATGGTTGAAGTTCACAACAAACTTTAATTATTCAAACACGTTTAACAAGGCGCCAATGTCTGGTTCTAATCCAGGAGGTGCTTTTAATACCTCAGGTTTAGGTCGTATCGCAGTGGCACAGGTACCTAATTTACCTGCTTATTTGCCAGATGGTAATTACAATTTGGAGAATAATACGGTGGGGCGGATGAATAATCTCTTGCCAGCGCAGTTTCCAAATCCGGCAGTTGTTCGTGATTTAGATAAAATCACTTCTGAAAATACGCGTTTGATTGCGAATTTAGGAGCTGAGATTAAAATCATTGAAGGCTTAATGTATAAGATTAGTTATTCATGGGATCGTAGAAATACGGAAAACATTCGGTTCTTCAATCCATACAATGGAGACGGATGGGCTGCCAGTGGAGATGCTTACAACAATACGGCTCGCTCGGACAACTGGAACTTGATCAATACCTTGCAATACAATTGGAAGTTAGGCGAGAAACACAATTTCTCAGCGGTTTTGGGTTCTGACTCTCAAAAAACACGCGTATTAAACTGGGGAGCGCAACGTCAAACCTTGGCTGATTACTTTTTCACCGATTTCCAAGGAAATTTCGGAACGAACTTAGCAGCAGGAAATGGTATCTACCAAGTTTCTTATGAGGCTTATTTAGGTAGCTTCTCATATAACTATGCAGGTAAGTATTTCTTAAGTGGTAACTACCGTCGTGATGGTAACTCTGCGCTTTCAGCTGAAAACCGTTGGGGTGATTTCGGTGGAGTATCTGCCGGTTGGACTATCTCGGAAGAGAAGTTCTTCAAAAACATGGATTTAGGAAATAAGATCTCTAATCTTCGATTAAAAGCATCTTGGGGTAAAGTTGGTAACGGTAACGTACCAAACGCCTATGGATCGTATTCGACCTTTGGTTCAGGATTGTATGGGGCAGCGCCAACCTTGGCGTTTAACCAAGCAGGTAACAAAGACTTGAAATGGGAAACTTCTGAACAAACCAACTATGGTATTGACATCAGTTTCTTGAATGATCGGATTACGGTTGAAGCAAATTATTACAACAAAGACATTAATAATTTGATCTTGAACGTACCACAAGCACCTTCAAAAGGTATTCCAGGTAACTCGATTTTGGCTAACGTAGGTTCGATGTACAACCGAGGATATGAATTAGCTGTTACGGCTACACCTATCGATCGTGGTGGTTTTATGTGGACAACGAATTTGAATTTTGCGACCAACGAAAACATGGTTACTTCATTAGTTGATGCCAATACTCCTATTTTAACAGCAACTTCTGGTTTAGAGGTTACGTCCATTACCAAAGTAGGTTATTCAGCAGCTCAAATTTATGGTGTTAAAACTGGGGGTGTGAATCCTAACAATGGTCGTCGTATTTACATCCGTAAAGATGGAGTGAAAGTGCAATACCAACATTTAGGTGGTGCTAATGCATGGACATTCTTAGATGGTACTCCTACCGTTTCTCCTTCTTCAGAACAACAAATTTTAGGAAATACCCTTCCAACGTTTTATGGAGGTTTCAACAATACCTTTAAATATAAAGGATTTGATTTGGGAGTGAACTTTACTTTCTCAGGAGGTAACTTAATCTACAATGGTTCTCAGGCCGGTTTACGTGATCAGCGTGTTTGGAATAACTCAGTAGATGTCTTGAATTCTTGGACTAAAGTAGGTCAAATCACAGATATCCCTCGGGCTGTCTATGGAGACAACGTGTCGAATGGTTCATCATTCTTGATCGATGCTAATATTCAAAAAGGAGATTTCCTTCGTTTACAAACGGCTACGTTAGGGTATAAGATTCCAACGGATTTATCCAAATTGGGTATCAACTCAATTCGTGTTTACGCCCAAGCAAACAACGCATTCCTTTGGACAGCGTATGCTGGGGTCGATCCTGAAATCTCAACGAATGGAGATTCAAACTTAGCTTCAGGTATTGAGCGTAATTCGATTCCACAAGCTCGATCATTCACAATTGGTCTTAACATAGGTTTATAATATAAAAGGATATACGAACATGAAATTATTCACAACAAAAATAGGAATGCTTGCCATCACAGTGGCCTTAAGTCTTTCCTCGTGTAATAAAGAATTCTTGAACGCAGTTCCGGAATTAGATTTGTCTGATGCGACGGTGTTTAATACACCAGCGCGTGTACTTTCTCAGGTGAACGGATTATATAGTTCAGCGAAATCAGGAAGTTTATTTGGAGGTCGTTATTTGATTTATAATGACATTCGTGGCGAAGATTGGGTTAACCGGACGACGAACTCGGTTACGGGTTATTCAACCTACCAAGGAAACCAGGATCCTTCGGATTCTTATTTAGCAGGGTTTTGGAATGTGGGCTACGGTACAATTAATCGCGCAAACTTGTTTTTAGAAGGTTTAGCGGCTAATCCAACGGTTGTGCCTGCAACAACGGCAGCTAATTACCGAGGAGAAGCGAAATTCATTCGCGCCTTGACTTATTTTGCTTTGGTACAATATTTTGCGAAGCCATTTGTATTGGACAAAGGTGCTTCGGCTGGTTTGCCATTGCGTTTGAAAGGAGAGACTTCTTCGGCAAATAATGCCCTTGCACGTAGTTCAGTTGCGCAGGTCTATGATCAAATTCTTAAGGATTTGAACGAGGCAGAGGCGGAATTGCCTGATAGCTATTCTTCAGCTTTATTGAACACAACACGTGCACACAAAAACACGGCGATTGCTTTAAAGACTCGTGTTTTATTAGCAAAAAATGATTTTGCAGCTGTGATTACGGAAGCCAATAAAATTGTTTCTGCGACAGCTCCATTTAGAAATACGGCTCGTGTTGCATCTGCTTTACAAGCGGATGTATCGAACGTTTTCAAGGCCCCTTATACGACATCGGAATCGATTTTCTCTTTCCCGATGGATGCGACAAATGCTCCGGGAACGCAAAATCAATTGGGGTATTATTTTAATGCTGGAAACGTTGAGTATTATTTGAATATTGGCCCTACAGGTGTTTATAATCAAGCACAATTTAGAGCAACGGATGATCGGAAAACTAAATTAACGATAGCTAAAACAGCTGTAGCGAATTTCCCTTCTAGCATAAAGTTCAGTGGGGTGTCTCCATACATCGATTATGTTCCAAACATTCGTTATGCAGAGGTGCTTCTAAATCTTGCGGAAGCTGAGGCGGAAGTGGGAAGTCAGACTCGTTCATTGGCGTTGTTGACGGCGGTACACCAACGTTCTGATGCTACTTACGATTTTGGCACTTTGTCTAAAGCGGATTTAATCAAGGCAATTTTGATGGAGCGTCGGATTGAATTTTTAGCAGAAGGTTTCCGTGCGAATGACGTATTGCGTCGTGGGGATCCTTTGAATTCATTTGGAGCCGGTGCGGTGATTCTTTCTTCAGATCCTCGCTATATCTATGGTATTCCATTAGGAGAAATTCAAACGAATCCAGCGATTGGTAAATAAGGTAAAATGATCTGATTGATCGATTTCCTATTGAAAT
>CANHCG010000101.1 GCA_947459055.1 Cytophagaceae bacterium
AAGGATGTCACAGAGGCCTCACGGATTTATCCGGGTCAAAAAATCAGTGACGCATTTGGGTCTAATCAAACAGGAGGTACTCTGATTCGTCCTGGGGGAAGATCGAGTTACCCAGCCTTTTGGATTCGGGATTATGCGATGTCCTTGGAGGCGGGATTTGTGAAGTTGGCCGAACAAAAGCACATGCTTTATTTGACCGCCAGGACGCAGGCGAATCATGCCGTCT
This sequence comes from Cytophagaceae bacterium, assembly GCA_947459055.1. Taxonomy (GTDB): domain Bacteria; phylum Bacteroidota; class Bacteroidia; order Cytophagales; family Spirosomataceae; genus Aquirufa. The sequence continues at coordinate 227 of CANHCG010000101.1, forward strand.
TAACGAAATGGGGTACGCAAATTCCAAAGGGTGCGATTGCAGATCACATACGGATTGATGATTCAGTGCCCATTTTTTTTCCTGGTACCTATGAGGCAGAAAATCAAGGAAAGCCTGTTTGGGGCATGCAGCCACCATTTTGCGATGCTTATTTTTTTATTCATATGGCCTATTATTTTGCGATTCATGAAGGGCAAACCAAGTTTTTAAACGAAAAGGTTCTGGGAATGCGATTCATGGATCGTTTGGAAATGGCTTTTTCATCAGTTCCCCACGATGAAACTAGTTTATTGGTTTCGGTTACGGATGCTAATCGCGGAGTGGATTTTGGATTTAGAGATGCGGTATATATGACGGGAGATTTATGTTATTCGTCTTTGTTGAAATACCAAGCGGCTTTACAACTGGCCAAACTCCATCGATTGATGGGCCAAACAAAAAAATCACAAACCTATACTCGCATCGCGCAAAGACTCAAGAAAGCGATACCTGAACGGTTCCAACTTAGTTCCGGTTTCTTAAAGGCTAGTACTGGAAAAAGTGGTCAAGCGGATGTTTGGGCAACAAGTTTGGCGCATCGGCTCGGGATTTTATCCAAGAATATGGTTCAAAAGGCCTCTCAAAAAATGAATGAAGCCTTTCAAAAAGGTGATTTAAGTTTCCGAGGTAATATAAGGCACGTTTTACGCTCCGATGATTTTAGTTCGCAAACCGCATGGGAGCAAAGCGAAGTATCCAAAGACAGTTACCAAAATGGGGCTTATTGGGGAACGCCGGTGGCATGGGTTGCCAGCTTGATGGCAGAAACCAGAAAAGAACTAGCCCAGCAACTCATTCAAGCGTATATCAATGAATTGCGTGAAGGAGATTTCAGAAAAGGGGAGGGCTTTGGTTCTCCATGGGAATGTTTTAACCAAAAAAGCGCACAAAATCCTGTCTATATGACCAGTGTTACTTGTCCATTAATCGCATTAAAATCAAGAAAAAAATGAAAAATCAGTCAGCAGTATCTCGAAGGAAATTTATCCATCAGCTCTCCTTTGCTTCCGCTATTTTATTGGGAGGGAATATTCAGAACTTATCGGCCCAAGAAGTAGGTGCCCTAAAAAAGAAAGTTCGCCTACGTTTCGCTGTCGCATCTGATGCGCACTATGGCCAGCCGGATACGCCATATGAGGCGATGATGGATACGATTATTCAAAAAATCAATGGCTTTCATCAAGAAAATCCGCTCGACTTTTGTGTCATGAATGGCGATATCATTCACAATGAAAAACAGTTTATGCCTCAGGCTAAGCTGAAATTAGATCAATTTACCATGCCCTTTTATGTTACACGAGGTAACCATGATATGGTTTCGCCGACTTTTTGGCAAGAGGTTTGGGGTACCCCGTTGAACCATCAGGTGGAGGTTAAAAAATCGTTGGTCTTGCTCGGCGATACTGCCACCGAGGCTGGGAAATATGTTTCACCGGATTTGGATTGGCTAAAAACTCAATTGGATGCTCATAAAAAAACGAAAAATATCTTTTTGTTTCTCCATATTCCACAAGCCAAATGGACCAAAAATGGGATCGAAACGCCGGCCTTTTTTGAGCTAATTAAAAACTATCCAAATATCCGAGCTGTTTTTCATGGCCATGAGCATGATCAGGATGGGGTTCAAATGGTGGGTAAGCTTCCCTTTTTGTTTGATTCGCATGTTGGTGGAAGTTGGGGTACTCCGCACAAAGGCTTTCGGGTGGTGGAATTATTGAACGATGGGACTCTCATTACTTATTTGATGAACCCAACGGACAAATTAACGGAACTAAGCTACCCCGCTTAAAACTTGATCACATAATCCAAATAGGGGATCCCCATCGCCGGTGAACCAACGCCGATGTGTGATAGGATTCCAGCGTCCAATGAGGTCTTTTTCCACATAATGCGAACACCACCGGACATGATTCCATTGGTTATACTTTTGGTTCCATTCGTATTTCCCATGGAGTCGTATCTGTAATCTTTGACAGAGAAAAACCAGTTTTCTGTGATTAACATGCAGCGTTTTGAAATACGTGTCATACCGGATAGGGTGAACATGGGCTTGTCGGCCATGCCCCAGCTCGACGAACTTTGATAGCTGACGGGGTCATATGAGTTTTGTTTGGTAGCACCCCAACCCGCATTGAGCGTCACATTATGTTCTCTGGATCCTAATGTTAAGGACCCATAAGCTACCCCTACGCCCAAATTTAAGTCATTAATGAAGGAATTTGCCAATAAAATTCCACCCCCGACATGGACATGTTCGGATACTTGATAACCAATTTTAGGTGTAACAAAAAATAGAAAAGGAATGACCACACCCCCGCCGATGGACAGGTGATCCGTTAGACCCACTTGCATACTATTCGCTAAGATATAGGCATTTTGGAAGTATTTTTCACCTTTTTTTAGAGGGATGGCGGAAGGGCCAAAGAAATAACGGGTAGGATGAGGATTCGGGAAAACATAGGTTCCGCCCTGAATCTGCTCTTTTTCAATCCGTTGGATGCTTTTTATTTGGCTTCTTGAAATATCGAGCAGGCCAGTTTTTTCGGTTAGAATTTGAATGGAAGCCGATTGGAAATCTTGTAAAATGCCGACGATGCTTTGTTCATTTACCAAACCTAATTCCACATATAGATCTTCCTGGATTAGTTTTTCCTCACTTATTTGCGTGTTCGATAAAGTTGATTTACCTAAAATTAAATCTTCGAGGGTTATGGTTTGGGCTTGGCGTTCAAGGATTTTAATGAGCCAAGTGCCTTGGTCTTTCACGCGGATAGAATAAAAAGTAGGTTTTTGTTGGGCGTTAGCGACTAAACTGACGAACAAAAACAGGGCAATCCAGTAGTTTTTCATACCCATTAAGGGTTAGTAGGCTTTAATTCTAAAATTTCAATGTTTCGAAAATCGATTTCCTGCCCTTCACTTTGTAAGGCAATAAACCCAGATTTCAAAGGCTTACCATCGATTTTAATCGCTGGATCATAGCGATTCGCCGTTCCACCGCCGATTTGCGGTTTCGTATATTCCAATACCTTTTCACCGTTAATGAAATGACTCACAATGGAATCGCCCATTACGACTAATTCCGCTTGAATCCATTGATCACCTGTGTAGGTTTTGGAGGAAGAATTGACGCAATGTCTCGGATCGATGCGCCCTTGGTAAACGATGTTGGTTCCAGGAGAACACATATTTCCGGTAGGTCGCGGCTTGCCATCAGCTAGCCCGCCTAAAAACTGCATTTCGACGGAAATTGGCCAATCTTGTTCTTTCGGCATGGTCTTTGGATCTTGCGAATGAAACATGATGCCCGAATTAATCTCCGTATAGGAAGGAGCGTCTTTTCTCCAAATTCCGGTGAATCGGTATTCTAACCGCAATCGGTAATTTGAAAAAGGTTTATTGAAATACAAATGTCCATAGCGCTCATTGAAATGATCATACTGATCATAACGTACTTGGATGACGCCATCTTTGACACGAAAAGTTTCCCCATAATTGTCACCCACCTCATGGTGATGAATTTTAACAGTCCAATTCTTCAGATCCTTGCCATTGAATAATTTAACCCAACGCTCTTTTTTAGGTGGATTAAAAGCTAACAGGCCGAGGCAAGCAACAAGTAATAAGAGCGAAGTTTTCATATTATTAGCTTAAAAGGTTCGAACTGCAATGACATAGCATTTGAAATCTTTAAAATAGGTAGATTGAACCCCGTTATTTAAGTTATGTGTCCAGGCATTTTCCTTGTCCTTTTCGGTGGAGGTCCAGTACCAAGACGATTGAAATAAACCGCCTTGCCCCATTTTTTTTAAATTTAATTTCGGATGAATCAAATCAAAATCCTCTTTGGTCGGTAATTTCCAATCCTCAAATCCTCCTTCCGCATAGGCTTCGCAGGCCTTCATGGCTTCAGTATAATCCATTTTTCCTAAATTTTTCACTGAAGCAATTAGGCCATGGCCATTTTTTTCGTAGATCAAATATCCTCCTTCTTTAATCGGCGGGGTTCTCGTGGTATTCGTTTGGGCAAAAACTCCCAAACCAGAAAATGTAAAAAGAAATAGGAATGTGAATTTATACATAGGTAAATTTTAAAGCGGTGGTATTCCAAATTTAATTAAAAAAAATAAGGGATAAAATATAAATATTGCATTTATGTCGTTTACAAAGGGAACGATTTTGAAATTAAAATTGTAAATTTGTTTTAATCCTATTTAGATTTTTATTGGATGAGAGACCGTGTAGTTCAGTTTATATATATCATTCTAATTGTTGCTAGTTCTTCAGTTGGTTTATTCGGTCAACAAACGTTAAATCACCTCGATTATTCTCTTCATTATCGCCAAGGAAAAAGCTATTTTGACGCTAAAAATTACATTGCCGCTCACGAAGAATTCAGTTCTTATTTAACTAGTTTACGCAACGGGGCCCCTGATCAAGCTAATGAAAAAACGCTAGCCGAGTATTATTTAGCTATGTGTGCGATCTATTCCATGCGACCTGAGGCGGAAGTAGTGGCCGATCGCTTTGCAGCTAATCACCCCGAAATCCCACAGTCCGTTAAATTAATTAAGGACATCGGATCGTTTTTCTATGAAACGGGCGATTGGCAACGCGCAATTAAGTACTTGTCTAACGCCTCATTTACCAACTTAGAATGGAAATACAAATTAGCTGTTTCCTATTTCAAAACGAATCAATTCAAAGAAGCCCTCGAATTGTTCTCCGAGATTCGTAAGATCGAATCTGAACCTGAATATGCGGTTCCTGCAGCCTATTATGCGGGAGTTTTACATTTTGGGAACCAACAATACAGTGAGGCCATCGAAGATTTTAAAGTAGCCACGAATGACCCTAAATATGGCGAAGATGTGCCTACTTGGATTACATCCGCTTATTTAAAAGAGCAAAAATATAAAGAGTTGATTGCCTACGCGGAGCCTTTATTGGACCAACCCATCGGTAAATTCAAAACCGGTAATATCGCCTTTATTTTAGGGGAATTGCAATTTAACGAAGGAATGTATGCTAAAGCCGCTAAGAGTTTTGGGATATTAGCTGATCGAAATCCTGAATTATTAACTCGTATCACGCAATATAAATATGGATATTCGTTATTTAAATTGGAACAATATCCGCAGGCCTTGCAGGTATTCGATCAAATGCCCATTGGCATCGATTCATTAAGTCAATCCATTGCTTTTTCCAAAGGAATTATTCAGGATGAATTAAATCAATTGGATGGAGCCTTATTCTCTTTCGACCTAGCGAGTCGTTCAAGTTATAATGAGCACATTCGCCACCAAGCCTATTTACACAAATTAGATTTGTTGTATCGCACGAAGAAATACAATGAAGTATTAGTTGAGATTAAGGCGTATTTGGCTCGGTATGAAAAATCTGAAACGGTAAGTACATTGGCCTCGATGGCGGTAGGAGCGTTGACATCTTTGGCGGACATTTCGTTGGTGGAGGAATGGATGAAAGAAATTCCGGAAATCCAACCGAAATTAAAGGCGCTGGCCCAGCGATTTGCTTTTAACAAAGGAGTTCTTTTTTACAACAAAGGGGATTTGAAAAATGCCTTGGTTTGGTTTAAGAAGTCTTTGGAATATCCGATTGAGAAATCCATGGTCTGGGAAATTCGTTTTCATCAGGGAGAGATTTTAGCCCGCAATAAACGAAACTCGGATGCGATTAAGGTATATATGCCTTTGTTGGCCGAGGTAGATGCGATTCCCGAACAAGCCGAATTAGCCCAGCATATTCGCCTAAGTTTAGCTCATTCCTTTGCTTACATTACGATGTATGATCGGGCTAAACAGTATTTTGATGACTATACAAGGATAGGAGCGAAGACGATTAATAATTATGAAGATTTTTTAAATTCGGCCGAAGTGTCCGTTGCCGCAGGTAAAATAGCCGATGCTTTGCCAATGTATGATAAGGCCATTGCGCTCGCTAAGGTAAAAAAGGATGATATTTTATTGCGGAAAGCAGAGGTGTTAATCAAGGACTTGCAATATGAGTCGGCGATGGAGAATTTGCAAGTATTATTGACCCAATTCCCTAGTTCTTCACATTTGGAAGAAGCTAATTTTCTACAAAGTGAATGCTTATTTAAAACTCAAAAAGCAGAAAATTACACGAAGGCCATTTTGGGTTTCGGAAGCTTAATCGGGACTGGTAAATCGTTAAAATTCCAAGCTCCTGCCTTATTATATCGAGCCCAGAGCTATGAGATTTTAGAGCAAATTGCGTCTGCCCAAGCGGATTATGGGAAAATTATCATGGAGTTTCCGAAGGATTCAGCGGCCGTAGATGCCTTGTCCGGC
>CANHCG010000102.1 GCA_947459055.1 Cytophagaceae bacterium
AAGGTAGGCCGAATCGAAGCCCGCTCAATGGTCGAATAGCCCTTTTCCCCATGCACGCTTTGAATCCCTAAATCTTTTTGATAAGCATCTAAATCAAAAGGGGTTTGTGCCATGGCCGCTCGATCGGACGCACTTAATTCGATAACTCCATCATAAAATCCGGGGATTGTGATGTGATTGAATTCATCGTGCATAGAGGCAATCATTTGGCACAAAATATTGATCGGATTTGCTACAGCCCCGCCATAAACCCCCGAATGTAAATCTCGGTTAGGTCCTTGAACCGAAACCTCCATGTAACTGAGGCCACGTAGACCGACGTCAATCGATGGTATATCATTCGCAATAATTGCCGTATCGGATATTAAAATCACATCCGCCTTTAAAAGCTCTTTATTGGCCTCCACAAAAATCCCTAAATGATCCGAACCTACTTCCTCTTCGCCTTCAATCATGAACTTAACATTACAAGTCAATTCTCCGCTGGCCAACATCGCCTCAAAGGCCTTCACATGCATAAACACCTGGCCCTTATCATCGCAAGCTCCCCGCGCATAAATGACTTCGTTTTTAATCACAGGCTCAAAAGGGGGACTTTCCCATAGATCTAAAGGATCAGCTGGTTGGACGTCATAATGTCCATACACCAAAATGGTGGGTGCGGCAGGATCAACCATTTTTTCGCCATAGACAATCGGGAAACCATCCGTTTCTTCTAAACGAACCTGGTCTAAACCGGCTTCCTTAAGTTTGGATGCTAACCATTCAGCCGCATTCCGAACGGAACCCGCATAAGCTGGATCGGCCGAAATGGAAGGAATGCGTAAAAAATCGAGTAATTCGGCTAAAAAGCGTTCTCGGTTGGCGGATATAAAGGCCTGTGTATTTTTCATATATGGATGGAATGGGGTGGTGAAAACCACGCCAACAAATATAAAAAAAATTACGCTTGGATTACTTTTTCCGAGGGATTAGATACATGCGATTTTCCGTTCCTTGAAAAATGCGAACGATGTTTTGTCGGTGAGTAAAAACCACCAAAAAAGCCACAAAAGACCCAAAATAAATAAGGATCGGCAATTCCTGCCCGAATACCCCCAAACTAAGCATGATTGGAAAAGCTAAGGACGCGACCATACTTCCTAAGGAAACGTATTTGGAAACGGCGAAAACGACTAAGAAAACTAAAATGCTCACAAGGGCCGCTTGAGGATGCAAGGCTAGTACCATACCTAGCGTGGTAGCAACGCCCTTACCTCCTTTAAAATCACAAAATATCGGGAGCAAGTGCCCAATAACTGCCAGAAAACCAAATAGGATTTTAAGTGTCACACAAGTTTCCCAATCCACTAATCGGAAATAGAAAAGACCGGCCGCAAGACTCGTAGCTAAAAAACCTTTCAAAGCATCGACAAATAGCACGATAGAACCTGCTTTACGCCCTAATACACGAAAAGTATTGGTAGCACCCGCGTTCCCACTTCCGTGTTCACGAATATCAATACCGTGGTAGGTTTCTCCGTACCAAATGGCCGTTGGGATTGACCCTAACAGGTAACTCAAAAGACACAAGCCAACAATTAGAAAAACCATATTTAAAATTAGAACCCGCCTTTTTCGGCCGGCGGGTATTGTCCAAATATAGAACGCTAATGTCCGAAAATCAAATAGCTTAAATAAATTCTTGAAATGTTTAAATTTCGGTCTTTATATTGTACCAAATTGATCAAAAAGCGACGTTGATCGAAGCCATAAGCCGGAAATTCATCGGATTTCCATGGTCTAAATAGGTCAAGCGATGGAAGGCTTGAATTCGGAAAATTTTAAAGATGTTATCGATGCCATAGCCCGCCTCGACGTATGGTTTTCCCGGCTCGAGGGAGTCAAAAGAATATCGATCCAAAAACCTGGATTTCAATGGGTTATTGACATCTTTCATGATGTCTTTATTGGCCGCACGTTGACTACCCATCACCAGATTGGAGCTGGCAATAAAACGCCATTTCAATTTTTTGATAAGTGGAATGCGATTAAATAATAAGCCTTCAAAATTATGATTGTATTGCAACGAAACAAACTGATCACTCACAAACTCGAAATAATTCATCGTCGAAAAAGCACTCCGCACAAAGAAAAAAGTTTCATTCCCTAAATGAGGGAATAAAAGTGGGGCAGGTAAATTGGACGGGGTATAGCCCGCTTGAAGCGTATAGTCAGAACGACCGATTTTACCTAATCTAAACGTCTGATAAGCCTTCAACGTAAATCGTTCATAATTAAAATCTCCCCCGAATAATCCTTTAAATCCCCGTTGATACTTAAGCGTAATGACAGGAATACGCCGGGTAGCTAAGGTTATTTTTTCATTGCCATTCATCATATAGGTCTCATTTTTGGCAAAACGGGCTTCTATGGTCAAAAAGGTTTCTTGGTAATAATTTCGAACCGGCGAATTTTTACCCAATTCGGGCTGTAAGCGGTATTGAAACCAAAACAACGGATCAAAAGACCTCATAGTTAAAGAACTCGTAAGAGTAATGCCCTTGGTCGCTTCTGTCGTGAAAAAAGCCTCGGATTGTCGACGAAAAAAGGCGCCAGAAAAAGCACCCCAACGAGTAAAGGCATAAAACAATTTATTATCACCAATCAATTCCGGCGTTAATCCGACACGTTCGATGTCATAAGAATGACGAATCCCGGCCATTGTCCACCTCTTTTTGGAAAATAAATAATCAATCTCCGCAGAATATTTCGGAACTAAATCCTTGGTTCCAAACCCTACGTTCCCCCGCAAAATCCAGTTTTTATCAAAATTAGCATTCGTTCGAAATCCGAGTCGGAACCGAGCCCCTTCCTGCCTATTGATTGCAAAACTCGTAATATAGGGCCCTAATTCAATATCATTAAACCGCTTAAATCCGCTGAATACAATCTCCGCGATCTCAATATAGGTTTTCACCACAGGCAAATTTTGCACCGAATCAATCAGACTAAAAGCTTGAATATCTTGCCTACTTAAAGGCTCGTGACGGGCATATTTCCAGAAATCCGGATTCGGCTCTTTCGCATCTTCAGCTACCTCAGAGGCTAAATCATAAAATTCAAGAGGCTTCGGTTGATTGACCTTAAAGTCCTTATTGGATATGTACATCTTCAATAACATGCCCGCGGACCCTTTTGTCAATTCTTCCAAATCAATCAAAAAACGGGTTTTTGATGGCAACCAGGCCCCCGATTCCGTACGTTCTAATTCTTGAGATATCTTAATTTTATCAATGAAATTTAAATTCGCTGCCTTGTCGACCGTCGCATCTATTTGTACCAATGCGAAACTAGTCGTATCGATCCATGCTTGCCCCGAAAATACCAAATCCATTGGATTCTTAGGCTCATAATCAATTTGATAACAAATCCGACCGTCGACATTCACCGTATCACCCAAATAATACTTGTAGTTCGATTTAAATCCTTCTCCAATCGGACTCGCAAAATCCTTACCAAAAAAGCTAACATAGTTTTGATAAAAATTATAATTAGCCACCAGATTTCCACCGACCAATTGCGACACAAAACTTCCATCTTTTACCCCTACGCCTTTAATATTCGTTTTTTGAATAATTTCTTTTTTTCGTTGGGGAGATTCTCGGTAATAAAATTGACTGAGGGACTCTGAAATGTAGGTAGGGATAATCATTTTCCCGTCGTCTCCGGCGATTTTCTCAAATTTCTGAATGGCTGCCTCAATGTCTTTCATGACCTTGCGTTCACGAAATTTTTCAGAAATATTATCGACATCCAATTCCATTTTCGTGTACGAACTGTATTCATAGGCTTCCAGTCGACTCCGATCATTCTGTTCGCGGTTCGCCAATAATTTGCGCAAAATTTTAAATACAGGATTCTCACCAGAATAGACGATAACTTCTTTTAAGGCTGATTGGCTAGGTTCTACTTGGAAATCAATTTCTTGAAGAGCGAGCTGCTTGTCCAATTTTTTCACTTTTCGCTTATAACCTACATAGGAAACAAAGGCGGAATCACTTAAAATCTTTGTTTTGAGGGTATATTGACCTTGAAAATCAGTCGTCGTGCCCACATTTATGCCCAATAAACCGACCGACGCGAATGGAATAGGATCGCCGTTGCTCGCATCCGTAATACGTCCTTTGATGACATATTGAGCATGAGCAGTTTGAAAAACCAATAGAAATAGGAGTAGTCGAACTAGAAAACTACCTTGTATCTTCATCAAAACTTAGAAAGGCTTAATTTGCAATAGCAACAAAAATACAAATTCGCCTCAAAATTTACTACTCGTCGTGAAATAATAAAGTTTCGTCGACAAACTGCTTGAATTTTTCCAAAGCGCGTCCTCGATGGGCGATTTTATTCTTCTCTGCCATTGTCATTTCAGCAAATGTCCTGTTCTCACCTAGCGGCTCAAAAAGTGGGTCATACCCGAATCCTTGATCCCCTCGAGCCATTTGAGTAATTGTTCCGAGCACCTCTCCTTCAAACTGAACAAAAGTTCCCCCCTCATGAAAGGTTAAAACCGTCACAAAGCGCGCTTGGCGATCTGTAACACCTTGTAGTTCTTTGATTAATTTTGAGCAATTCGCCTGATCATTTTTGGGTTCTCCCGCATAGCGAGCCGAAAATACGCCGGGGGCTCCTCCTAACGCTCGAACCTCTAAGCCAGAATCATCGGCCAAACATGTTACACCAAAACGCTCCGCTATATAGCGGGCTTTTTGCATCGAATTTTCAGCTAAAGTCAGGCCGGTTTCAGGAATTTCTTCTGAAATAGGTAATTCGGAAATGGAATGAATGCGAAAATGAGAGCCCAACAAGGCGCTGAGTTCCTCAACCTTGTGGGCATTTTGAGTCGCTAAGTAAAGAGATTTCATTAGAGTACGCCGACAACCTCCACCTCAAAATACAAAGGCGAATTCGGAGGAATCGTACTATTTCCATTCGCCCCATAAGCAATTTTCGAGGGTAATACCAAAGCCGCTTTTTCACCCACTCGCATTTTTAAAATGCCTTCCTCAAAGCCCGGAATTAAATTGCCCGTTCCGGGTACAAAAGTTAAAGTACCTGATCCAAAGGCCGAATCAAAAATCACATTTTTTGTCGCATCAGTTTGAAATACGCCATAACCAAAACGACCCGTGTAATTAACCTTCACCGATTGACCCGCGCTAATCGTGGCACCCGTCGGATTGACTACTAATTTTTTAAAGACCAATCCGGAAGGGGTCACCTCTGGGTTCGTGATTTTATAGGTTGTTTGAAAATCTTGAATTTGTTCGGTTTCCGTACGAATAGCTACGACTTCAATATCTAAACGAATAACTGAATACGCTGGAATATCTGCATATGAATTTCCTCCGAAAGCCAACGAAGCTGGTAAAATAAACACCCCTTTCTCCCCTTCCTTCATCAAGGAAATCGGTAAGTTATAGATGTTCGAAGAGCCTCCCCAAACCATCGCTTTAATCTGATTTTTATCACGTGAAGTGGAATCTAGTTTTTTGCCATCCAATAAAGACATCACATAATGGAATTTAATGAGATCCGTTGGAAATGCCTGTTTCCCCGTCGAAGCTTTCTTATCAATCGCATAAAAAAGACCCTCAGGCGATTTCTGCATCGTTAAATTCTTCGACTTAATGTAAGAGTCGATCTCATTTGCATTGGATTCTTCTTGCTGATTGACCGTGTTTAAGGTACAACTCGAAAGCCCCACTAAAATCCCTAAAAATAAAATAAATGACCGCATGTTTCTACTCAATTTTGGCTAAATAAATCTCAAACATTAAAGGTGTAAATCCAGGTATCGAAGTACCCGATCCCTTTTCTCCATATCCGATCGTGGAAGGAAACACCACGATGGCCTTTTCACCTAAACGCATTTTTTCAATTCCTTTCTGAAAGCCGACCACCGTTTGGGTGCCGCCAATCGTCACAGAAAAACTATCCGTACGGGCCATATTCCCATCAAAGGCAAAGCCATTCAAAAAGCGACCCGTGTATTTCAATTTCACCGTTTTCCCAGTAGCAGGAACATCGCCCTTACCAGGGGATAATTGAATATATCGTAATCCATCCGATTCTTTCGACGTTACTTTATAGCCTTTCCGTGCAATAAACGCATCAATCTCATCGCTTTGACTTTTCACCCAATAACTCTTTATCGTACATTTTAATGGAGCATATGCTGGTAAACCCTCAAAGGGCTGAGAAGTTCCAGGAATCGCCATGACCGCTTGTTCCCCGTCTTTCAAAAAAGCCATCAAGCGAGAAAAAATGGGATTGGAAAATCCATAACGATAAATCAAGGGCGCGTTAGTCTTGCGATTAGTACTATCTAGCACCTGCCCCGTGAGAAGATTTGCTAATTCATAATGAATCACCAAACTATCCCCACGCGAAGCCAGTTCACCAGAGGTATTTGCCTTTGTGATGGCGTAATAAGCCCCATTTTCCATGGCAATGGGGCTTTGATTCAATTTAGAAAAATAGGATAAAATTTGCGTTTTGTTTTCCGCAGCTTTCACCTCATCCGCTAATTCGACATTC
>CANHCG010000103.1 GCA_947459055.1 Cytophagaceae bacterium
TGGACGCCGGCGAAGGCAGGGGAGATGAGTTGGGGCGCTGCGTAAAACTGTGACAACTGCGGATCCTGTCCATGTACCTCAGCGAGGCCAACGAAAATGAGTAACAAACATGAAAAAATTCCAACGATTTTTCTCATAAATTTGCGCTTAGCCCCGCAAATTAAAGGATAAATTACCAAAAACCAATAATTTGCGCTAATTTGTGCCTTATGCGTGGATTTGTCCTATTGTTCGCCTGTCTGCTGTTGACCAACTTGTCCCTACAAGCGCAGAAAATCATTACGCGAAATAATTGCATCAACCAATGCGTGAATTGTACCAGTAATCCTACGGCCGACATGGCCACCGTCTTCGAATTATCCGAAGTGCCGCCCGCGGGAACAACCTATTTTTGGGATTTTGGTGAACCGAATACCCCCGGAAATACCTCCAATAAATCCACCGGTAGCCATCAATATTGCAGTCCAGGAAAGAAAACTGTTACCCTGACACTTGTAAATGGCAGTACAACGAAAAAAATAATCCAGGAAGTAACGATCGGCCAATTGCCCTATGTCTATTTAGGAAAAGATCAAAATGACACGACCAAGACCATTTGTAAAGGTCAAGGCTTGGTTTTAGAGGCCTTTGGTAAAGTGGGTAAACCGAGCTACCCGGTCGAGGTAACCTGGTATCCGAACGGACAAACGACGGATAATATTAAAGCCGATAGTTCAGGTTGTTATTCGGTTCAAGTCAAAGATCTTGCCTCGGGTTGTACCACGGAAGCGAAAATGCAATTGAAACTTTGTGGCGAGAGGGATCCAGATGCGAATTTAGTGAAGGCCAACAAAGCCTGGTATTTCGGTAATGGCGCCGGAATTACCTTTACTAACCCGTCCAATCCCACCCCCACTACAGGTAAAATCTCTGTGCCGAATGGCGTGGCCAAAATGGAAGATCCCTCCCAGTCGAATGGTTTGATTTTCTACACGGACGGCGTTCGGGTATATGACAAATTCAATAGACCTATTTCCTTTTCTGATACGACCAAACGGCTGAATAACGACATCGGAAATTCACAAGGAGTTACCATCATTCCAAAGACTTCGTGCAAAGGTTGCCAAGCCGAATATTACGTGTTTACGCTGAGCAAAAATGCGGCCGGGGAGAATTTGGTCTACTATAGTATCGTAGACATGAAATTAAACAAAGGCCAAGGAGGGATTTCCGTGCTCAATGAGTTGCTCAGCCCGGTCCCGACTACCTCTAGGATTTTAGCATCTCAAGGGGGTCAAGGCTATTATTGGCTCATCACCCAAGACGCAAATTCGAATGTTACCCGGACCTATAAAATTTCCAATGCTGGAATTTCTGCCCCGAGTGTTTCGAGTGGAGGAACGACCTTGACCACCACGAGTGGAACAAATGGGACTACGAAAATATCAACTGATTGGACCAAAATGGCCATTACGATTCCAGGGCCGCCGACAAACAAAATTGACCTATATGATTTTGACCCAAGTACCGGGAAACCCACCTTCACCACCAGTATCGATTTAGGCGCCAGTCCGCCTACGGTTTATGGGGTCGAATATTCAGCCGACAAAAAAGTGATATATATTAGTATGCAAGGCGATGGGTCGACCGTGAAATCCCAAATCTTGCAATTTGATCTTTCCATTAATCGTCAATCTCACATCGATTCATCCAAAACCGTTGTTTACGAGACCATGGATAAAATCGGTGCGCTGCAAATTGACCCAATTACCCAGTCCATTATTTTTGTGGCGATTCAAGGTAGTAACTCCTTGGCCAAAATCACGAATACGAATGGCTTGTTGAAGCCGAGTACCCCAACAGCCCTACAGGCGAAATTCGACCTAAATGCAGTGACTTTTCCCACCAATGTGACGAGCCAATTAGGCCTTCCGCCTTCCATTCCCACCCCGCCGAATCCCGAAGGCCCACCGAGCATTGAACAAACTTGCGAAGGCGTGATTTTTAAACATACAGTTAATAAAAAACTTTGTGATCCGATTGAAAATAGTCGGATCGATTGGAAAATCTATCAAAGTACCCTCAGCCTATTTCCGAATCGTGCCGGAATTATGGTGCCGAGGGACAGTACCAAAATCATCTATTCATTCACGGGTCCTGAAATGCGTTACGAGTTTAAAAAATCAGATACCTATGTGATTACAGCGGCCATTACGAATACCTGTGTGAAAAATTATTTATTGGACGCCCAAGAATTTGTGATTGATGTCTTAAAACCCTTCGTTCTGGCGCCCGAATTTAACCGGATTTGTAAAACAAATGCGACCATTCAATTGGATAGTATTCCGCCTTCGCGAAACTTGGTTTTTGAATGGAGCAATGGGCAAAAAACACGAACCGCAACCATTCCGAATCCAGGGGGTGATTTGAGTGTGATTGTGACGGATACGGCGAGTGGTTGCCAAGTTAAAGCCTCCACGAAGGTTAATTTTTTGACCAACAAAATGGTCATGCCACCAAACGATTTCTCGATTTGCATGGATGAGCCGGTTCCTTTTACTATCATGCTAAATACAAGTCAAAAGGATTTAGTATTTGATTGGACAGGTCCTGGGGGTGCTACCTCTACGACGAATCAGATACGCGTCAACCAGAACGGAAATTATGATGTTAAAATAACAGATAAAGAAGGTTGTATCATGCCGAATACTTTCCCGGTGGCGGATCGTTGTGATGCGACCGTCGTCGCGCCTACTATTTTCACCCCCAATGGCGATGGGAAAAATGATTATTTTATTCCCAAACCAAAATCGGACCCTAGAACGGAGATGATAAGTCTGCAGATTTATAACCGTTGGGGCGAAATGCTTTACACCCAAACCAAAGTCAGTTCTTCCGAGGAATTGAAATGGAATGGTTTATTAAACGGTAAAATGGTACCCCAAGAATCCTATGTGTGGGTCGTCAATTTCAAGGCCGTGGATTATCCGAACAAAGGAATCCAAACTCAGCGAGGGGCCGTCATCGTCGCCTATTAGCCTCCTTTTACCGCTTAATAAATTGCCGACCTTTAGATAAATATCTCAAGGATTTGTTTTTCGCATCCTATTCTTTTGTAGAACCTTATTTCTATTAAAGATTAACTACCTATGCGAAAATTTTTACTTAGCATGCTGCTTTTGCTGCCTTTTTTGTATGCCTCAGCCATCATTCCTGGAGAAACACTGAAGGTTAGCTCTGAACCTGCGGGTGCCGAAGTTCAATTAAATGGACGCTATGTTGGCAAAACACCTTTGGAAATCACGGTGGACTATACACGAAAGTCTAATTTCCTTTATTTCACCAAAATAGGTCATCAAGGTTTACGCCTCGACCTAGCTAAAAATCAAAAAGAAGTTTCTGTTACCCTGGTTCCTGAGAAAATCAAATGAAAATCTCCTTATTTGATCGCTTTATCGCTTTTTGGAAAGGACATAAAATCGTCGAATTGTATTCGACGACAAACCAACGTAGCTATCCAACGATCGCCGAAAAAGATGAACAAGGCCGCTTAGTCTGCCGCATTCCTCGCTTCGCGAAGGATTGGGAATACATTGATATTGTCTTATTGCCCGATGGAAAACTCGAATTTTCCGATGAAAAATTAAATGACATTGGCCTCGACCAATGGAAATAATTAATAGGCCCGCACTTCAATTCCCTTCATAAAATTCACGAAGGCCTTATTCACTACTTGATTACCCCCCTGCGTCGGGAAATTCCCCGTGAAATACCAGTCGCCTAAGTGATTCGGACAAGCTACATTTAAATTAGCCACCGTTTGGTACACCACTGAAACTTCTGCCTTCAAATGCTTAGGTTTCACTATCTCCGCGATCTTCGCTGAAATCTCCTCATCTGTAAAAGGCGCGTAAACTGCCTTGACAAAATTCTCCGAATGAGCGGTTCCATTTTCGAGGGCCAACAAACACTTCAAATGCACCTCCTCTAAAATATGTTCCAAATCCCGCTCCTTCAATAAAGCCAAGGCCGCACGGAATGCCACAAATTCCTTCATCTTTGACATATCAATTCCATAGCAATCCGGGTAGCGAATCTGTGGCGCTGAAGACACAATAACAATCTTCTTTGGCGATAATTTATCCAATAAACTTAAAATACTCTTCTCCAGTGTCGTTCCCCGCACAATCGAATCATCGATCAATACCACCGAATCCACGCCTTTATTAATCACCTCATAGGTCGTATCATACACATGCGACACCATATCATCCCGCTGATTATCATTCGTGATAAAGGTTCGAACCTTAACGTCTTTGGATATCAATTTCTCTACACGCGGGCGGAAGGTTAATAATTCTTCTAACTCCTCCTCAAACAAAATCCCCTCCATAATCGCCTTTTTCCGCTCTTTGGCCAAATGATCCTCCAATCCATCGATCATTCCCAAAAAGGCCGTTTCAGCCGTATTTGGAATATACGAAAAGACCGTATTTTTCAGGTCATGATGGACTTCCTCGAGGATTTGTGGAATGAGTAATTGACCCAATTTCTTACGCTCATGGTAAATATCCGGATCGGAACCCCGCGAGAAATAAATCCGCTCAAACGAGCATGACTTTTGTTCTAACCGCTCGATAAATGGCTCCTCTTTCGCCGATCCATCCATTTCGATAATCAAGGCATGTCCCGGTGTGATCTCTTTAATCTCACTGTATTCGCAATTAAACGAGGTTTTGATCGCCTGCTTCTCTGATGCCACCACGACCACTTCCTCATCCATGTAATAAAAAGCTGGACGAATACCCGCCGGATCCCGCGCCACAAAACTCGCGCCATAACCCGTCATTCCCACCATCGCATATCCTCCATCAAAATCTTTGCAAGAACGCTCTAGTACCCGCTTCAAGTCAATTTGCTGCGCAAGTACATCCGATAATTCCGGATTTTCATATTGATCTCGGTATTTCAAAAACTGCCGCTGATTCTCCTCATCCAAAAAGTGTCCAATCTTCTCCATCACCGTCACTGTATCCACCTTTTCTTTGGGATGCTGACCCAAGGAAACTAATTTGTCGAAAAGGTCATCCACATTCGTCATGTTGAAATTCCCCGCCATCACTAAATTCCGACTGCGCCAGTTGTTCTGCCGCAACATCGGATGGCAATTCTCAATCTCATTCTGCCCATGTGTCCCATAGCGCAAATGCCCTAAAAGCACTTCGCCGGTAAATGCCACATTATCCTGCCACCATTGCGCATCATTCGGAGCGTCGATGCCCGTTTCGCGTTTGGCGTCTTTGGCCAACTTATGTGCTTTCTTAAATTTCTTATCGATCTTGCCAAAAATATCCGCGACTGCTTGCGGTTCTACCGATCGGTAGCGGCTAATGTATCTGTGCCCTGGTTTTACGTTGATTTTGATATTCGCGACTCCTGCTCCGTCCTGCCCTCGATTTACTTGTTTTTCCATCATTAAGTACAACTTTTTGAGGCCGTACATCGGGTTGTCGTATTTATCCAAATAATATTGGAAGGGCTTTCGCAGGCGGATTAGGGCAATTCCGCACTCATGCTTAATGGAATCAGACATTCGGTTTTTTGAGAAGAAGTTTTGGTTTCAAAATCATTCAAAATTAGGGAATTTTAAGCTATCCCAAACCTAAATTTTACATTTTTTTAATACGCATTTTTTACGCGTTAAATACTAAGTTTGGAGCGAGAAAACAAAGGAGTATTCCGCAGGCCAACAAGATAAATACCCATGATTCCCATCCCTTTTCCTGCCCTTTTATTTCATTAGTCAAAGCCTTTTTTAAATACATTCGAAACGGAATTTTCAAATAGTAATAAATCGAAATAGCCGTACACAAAATCGCCACGGCCAATAAGCTCATGAGCGCCCAAGATTTATGTAATTGAAAGCTTTCCCACAACAAACTGAAATAGGTGATTTTAGCCAAAAATGTTCCCGCCGGCGGTAAACCAATTAATGACACCAGGCCGACCAATAACAATCCCGCCTTCCAGGGTTCCCGTGATGCATATCCATCCCATTTATCCAAATCATCTTGTTGATATACCCCCTCGTTTTCATCCACCAAATAAAACACCAACAGCGTACTCAGGCCATAGGCTAATCCATAAAAGACCAGCGCTTTTGTCGCTTCCTCCGCCGGGAATAACCAAGCCATCGCCATAAATCCGCCATGCGCGATGCTCGAATAGGCGAGGAGTCGCTTCGTGTTTTTTTGGCCTAAGGCACCTAAATGCCCAATTAACAAAGTTAAAATCGCCAATATCGCGACCACTTCAGTCATCTCCGTAGGGATTAAATGCACCAGTCGAATGCCCAGCCAAGCCGCCGCGATTTTAGGCGCCGTTGAAATCCAACTCATCCACGCCGCCGGTAAACTTTCCAGTACATCTGGACTCCAAGGATGTAAAGGCGCCCAGGCCATTTTAAATAAAATACCAGCCCCCACCAATCCCAAGGCCAAGCCCACCAAACTCGGATCCGCCATCGATAAGGCCCGCGAAAATTCTGGATTATGTAAA
>CANHCG010000104.1 GCA_947459055.1 Cytophagaceae bacterium
GGCATATACGTTATCATGGGCAGCAATCGTGAAAATATTCGGTCCATTGATATGCCCCGGGGAATACAGGTTCGCATCATCGCGTTCATTGCCTGCGGCAATGACGAATTTTACGCCTTTGTTTTGGGATGCTTTACTTACTGCATTATCTAGGGCTCGGGATAATGCGCTAGTCCAGCTAATATTCGCCACATCTCCTTTGATTCCTTTTTCTCCTACATGATTTATTCCCGCAATGACCGTTGAAGTACTTCCCCGTCCCGTAGAATCCAATACTCGGACTGGAATGACTGGATAGCCAGCTGCAACTCCTATAATCCCTTCCTTATTTTTAATTGCCCCAATAATTCCTGCAACATGTGTGCCATGCCCTTGGTAATCTAACTTGTCAGGTACCCCCAATTTATCTAGGAAGCACGAAAATCCTAGGGTATAATTGATGTTTAAATCCGGATGATTGTCAATCCCCGAATCAATGATCCAAGCCCGATGCGTGGTGTCTTTCGGATTAAATTCCGTAAAACCACCAATACTCAAAATACCTGGGGGAATTGCCTCAACTGGTGCCGTGCCATTTTTCCCTTTGACAGGATCTCCATCCTCCATGCCTGAGAAAGTGATTACTTGATCTATTTCTACAAACTCAACCTCCGAGTCGGCGGCTATTTTGTCCGCTATTGTTTTGGAAATATTAGCCGCAAATCCCAAAATGGAATGGCTATAATAAAAGTTGATATTGGATTCTAATAGGCCCTGTGCCTTCATTAAGCCCACCGCCTTTGCCTTCACATTAGCTAAATTACCCCTGTATTTTACATTTTCCTTGAATACGATTATGTAACTATTAGGAATGGTTCGTGAGGCCGTCCCAGGATCGGAAAGTGCCCCTAAATTTCTAGCCCCACTCGTGTCAGCTGGCTCCAAATTTGAAATGGAGCAAGCTGACAGGAATAGGAATCCCAAGAGTCCCAACGTTTTTACTAAAGGGTATTTCATGGTTTTATTTTTAATTTTACTCGAATCATAAGCTGACCAATTTACCTTGCAATACCTCTCCTCCTTGTCTGAAATTGAAGATCAAGGTTTGTGAAATTTGTCCTGCAGGTACTGTATATTCAATCGTTTTACTTTCTCCTACTTGCAATTCACCGTCAAATACTGTGGCTACTTTTTGACCCGATAAGTTATAGATGTCTAAATTTGCCTGACCGGAAATCCGTGGCGTGATGGTAAATGTTAAGGCGCCTTTGAATGGATTCGGGTAAGCTTGAATGACCTGAATTGATTCGCTAGGTTCTGCGATGAAGCGAGACATGGTTTTGATTTCCGTTGCGTTTGTGCTTAAGGCTGTGATCAAATAACGTCCTTGGTCAAAGGCGTTATTAATCACGTCAATCGTGCTAGAGATATCAGTGAGGATAGGATCATTGGTCTTATCCAAGCTATTTGTCAGTGCTTTAATGGCTAGATTATACAGTTCGCTTACTGATTTATTCACGAATTTTGAACCAACATTAAAGGTTTTTGTATCCCCATAATTGATGTTATTCGTACCACAAACTGCCTTGGCTGTTTTAAATGAACTAGTCATTTTGAAATTACCTAAGTTGGACGATGTTTGCATATTCAACCAAAGGGTAATCGTTTGTGCCAATAGATTATTCGTGATTTTACCATATGAATCAACAGGAGAACCTATATTTCCCTTTTTAGTGTAATCCCAAGATCCATTATTTAAAGCAGCTGGCGTGCCACCTCCTGGTAAAAGCTTAAAGATATTTCCACTGGTGATGTCGGTATAGCGAAGCGTAAATGAACGACCATTACTTCCACCAAAGGTTTTACTTTCTCCCCCCATGGCAGATTTTAATTTATTTAAAGTGGTCATACCATCGCAGGTTAATCCACCCGCATTGCCATAAAATCCTTGGGTATAGGTTGCGTTTAATTTACAATCCGAAACAGTTATCGTTACTGATGCCTTATTTTCAGACTCACAACCCTCTTTATAGGATTTTACTTCATATGTCTTTGTATAAGTAGGATTATCTTCGATACTTGATTTCGTTTCTGAACATGATGACCATTTATAAGTAGAACCTTCTGAACTGTAAGCGGTTAGGCTAACCTTATTTCCGGAACAAATGATTGAATTGTCGGATTTTAGATCCACTTTAGGGCGTTCTTTGACGGTGATGGTCACAACAGTTGAAGTGGCCGAAGCGCAAATACTGCTTGTAACTACCGCACGATATTTAGTCGTTGTTGATAAATTTCCTGTATTAAGCGATGCACCTGTTTGGCCAGGTACGTTTGTCCAATTGTTTCCATCTGTGGAAGATTGCCACTGAATCGTTCCTGTATTACCAGATAATTTAACCGTAGTACCTGTTCCTGCGCAAAGTTCACTTGCATCTGCGGAAGCAGTTCCGCCAACGGAGGCTGGGGTAATGCTTACTGTTGCCACAGTAGAATTCGAAGAGGTACAAACGCCCGATGTTACGACTGCTTGATAGGAAGTTGTTGTGGTTAGATTTCCAGTATCAAATGAATTTGAAGTACCAGAAATGTCTAACCAATCACCAGTGGTTTTCTTTTGCCACTTAATGTTTCCTGTGTGACCGGATACGCTGATGGTAGTAGCGGAGTTGTAGCAAATTGTTGTACTTGAAGCAGCTGCTGTACCACCGACAGAAGTTGGATCCACATTAACGGTAGTCTCAGAAGAATTATTCGAAGAACAAACGCCAGAGGTTACAACTGCCCGATAAGAAGTGGTAGTTGTCAGATCACCTGTAGAAAGTGTAGCGGAAGTTTGCCCATCGATATTAACCCAAGCCGAACCATTAAGCTTTTGCCACTGAATAGTACCTGTGTAACCAGATAAATTAATGGTTGTACCTGAGCCTGAACAAACATTTGCTAAAGTAGGTGCAGCGGTTCCACCGACAGATTTTGGTGAAACATTTATGCTAATTTCCTCAGTAACGGTACTACATTCACCCACTGTATAACTTACCTTATATGTGGCAGATCCTATAATATTGTTTAAACTTAATGAGCTTGACAAAGATATGTTTTGATCGTTTAATGTCCATATGTATTTAGAACCACCTGAATTAGAAACATTTAATGTTAAAGAACCGCCTTCACAAACATTTTTTGTAGACTTAATAGGTCCATTAGAGTTCAATTCGGGTACCGATGTTAAAACTTTTGTACAGGATTCGTTCAAATTTTTATCAGAGCCATTACCAAATTTCAAAATACTACTTCCAGGAACCAACCTATAATCACCTTTGATGGTCATTTTATAATAATTCGTTTTGGAATTATTTGATCCGGAAAGCTTTAAAAACTTTCCAAATCCCTGCTGACAATATTCAGTACTTCCGTCTGAAGTAGTGGTCGAAATTGTTGTCCAATTCAAATTATCAGATGAATTTTGTACTTGAATGTTAGATCCAGTAGGTAAACAGTTATTCTGAATATTAAAATGACTCAGACCCGTTTTACTTGTTGTTTGATTAACTTTCCATATAATTATTGTGTTTCCTTCACTGTATGTTCTAGATGGAGTATCTATTGTGAAACCAGGATTTGGATTATTATATTCTCCTTGCGCAATTAATTGTTTTCCAGTTCCTAGAATAAACCCAAGGACAAGAATTGGAATGATGAAGAGGTGGTAGTAATGTTTTTTCATGGGTTGTTTTTTAATGAACATGGGGTAAGTTTTTTGGCAATAATTTTTAACCCTCAAAAAATGATTTTTCATTTTTTGAGAAACAATCATGGACGTACATATTCGACGTATCAAACGATGCACATCACTGGATAATTTTTTTTTAAAGGGGCCGAACTAGGGCATTCTAGATTGTATCAAAAAATGTGAATACACACGAAAACGCATGTTTAGGCCAATATTTCGATACGTATGATGAATTTGAACTAGGAGAAAAAACAGCGATTTACTGCTTTAGGACTTATAGTAATGCTTGAAGTTCAATCACTACTCAAACAAAAGTAAACCTTTACAAATAGAAAAAAAAGAATTTGTATTATTTTTTTTAGAGCTAGAATTAAATAGAATTTTTCCTCCAAATAAACCTTTATTTAAAGGTAAACCTTGAATTTATCGATTGATTTGATGAAGTTTTATTTGGAAAAAATATTCAATTGAGATTCATTTATCTCATGTGATTCAATTGGGTATCATAACCCCAGTGACTAATTTTGAACCTCTAGTTTATTGATTACTTTTGATTTATTTCAAAAAATCACTGTGCCTTAAATGAATGAAAAATTTCAGGTAAAGAAATTTTCAAATAATTACTGATTTGGTAAATCTGAAAAATACTGGTATTTATCTTACCTAGCTCGATTCGATTGAGTTGGGAATAATCCATTTCAGCATCATGAGCCAATTTTTCCAACGTAAGTCCTTTCTTCAGCCTTTCTTCACGAATTCTAGCACCTACTATTTTACAAACTTGCTCTTTAGATAATTTCATAATGCAAATCTTGATTTTCAAGCGTATTTAGGCAATAGCATATTTGCCACATATCGTTTTAGAACACAAGAACGCAGTTTATGAAAGTAATTAATTTTTAATCAATGTAAGTACTGTACTAAATTTATATTTTTATTTTAAAACATAAAATCGATTTTGTTCATAAATTATTCATTTTTTGATACACTAGTCTAATATAGCCGAAACCGCCTCATCCCCCATCAATGCGTTCTTTGGTCGCGGATAGGTCTGCGTATAGACCGATAATTCTTGGGGACTCAAAACTTTCTTGCTTTCCTGGATATTTCCTTGGCCGTCTTGAATCCGAGATATATGCATGCCCAAATGTTTAGCCACAAAAGGATACAAAGCCATCCGCTTATTCGGACCATAATCATGGACATCTTTGGCTAAATGAACTTGCTCTAGTTGATTCGATTGTCCATACAAGCCATAAATTTTTCGCATAAAGGGATATTCCACCAAGGGCGTATTCGAAGTCCAGTCTGCCCCATCAGAAATCATTAACATAGGCCTAGGTGCCGTCAAAGCCGCGATTTCTACATTATTGGTCTGATAAGAATCTCCCTTTTTGTGAATCGGCATGCCGCTCTCACAATTGCAACCCCCAAAAAAATGAGCCGATATCATAACACAAGGAATTGATACCTTAATTCGAGGATCCAATGCTGCTAGAAGAAAACTCTGCGTCCCACCCCCGCTTTCGCCCGTAATTCCTATACGATTTCTATCTACTCCTTTTTGCTCCAACAAAAAATCCAAGGCCCGAACGCTATTAATCGTCTGTAATTTTAGGGCTTTTTTGATGTCATGTGAACATTGTTTGGAATCGCCGTAGCCCAACATATCCCAGGTAAACACCACCGCCCCCATTTTCGCTAAATTAGCACAACGAACCTGCGTCTGCTCCCGCAAGCGCCCCTCCGATTTCCCATCATGGCCATGTGGACATAATATACCCGCATAAGATTTCTCCTCGCTCGTCGGTCGGTACAAATTCCCCGTCACATATACACCAGGCAAACTTTCAAAATAGACATTCTCCACCGTATAGCCATCCATCACCCGTTTGCTGTGAATGACCGCTTTATTTTGAGGTCTTACCGGCATTTGATTCAATTCCATACCTGCTTTAATCTGCGCGCGGATTTTTTCGGCACGGGCCGTCCAAGCTTTTAAGTCAGTCGGCACATGCTCCGCTAAAAAGGCGGCCCCCTGCGCCTCAGTGAAATATTTACCCCGACATAAATCACCTGACTGTCCCTTTCCCGTCAAAGCTAATCCCACCAAAACAATACATAACAACTTGTTCATATCGATCAGCAAATTAATATTTTACCTGTTCTTCCCTCCTTTTCATAGGCCTCAATGGCCTCTTTGAACTGTTCTAAGGGATATTTGGCCTGAATGTCGACCGTTACTTCCTGACTCAACAAATACCCAAATACCGCCTTCATCGCTTTTTGAATCCCATCGGAACCTAATTTTTCCCACCAGGAACTCAACCACCATCCTTCAATTTTCAAATTCTTGAAGATCATCACCCCCGAATGCAACGGAATGGGTTGTAAACTCAATAGACCAAACACATACATCGTACCGCCATTTGTCAAACAATTCATCGCCTTAGCTCCCTGATCACCACCCACGGCATCAAATACCGCTTTCACCCCTTCCGGCGCCCAAGATTTAAGTACCTTGCCCAGATTTTCCTCCTGGACATTAACCACCACATCTGCCCCTAAACTTTTAAGGACTGCTTTTTGCTCTTCCCTCCGTACCGTGCAGGCAACATGAATACCTTTTTTAGCCGCCATCTGTACCACTAATTTCCCCCAAGCGGAAGCTCCTGCGGTAATCAATAAATGATCTCCTGCTTGCAGGCCGCTAGTTTCTAGCATTCCGTAGGCGGTAAATGGATTCACAAAGGCTTGGCAAGCAATTTCGTCCGACATCCCCGCTGGCACCGGAATCAC
>CANHCG010000105.1 GCA_947459055.1 Cytophagaceae bacterium
ACCGGAAAACCTAAAATCGTTTTATTCGATTTTGCATCGATATACGACCAAGTGAATGCTATCAAAGGTCGGATTTGGGACAATCATAAAATCTCAACCCTAGGAGTAGAAGAATTAGTGAATCAAACCATCGCGTTAGGTGAAATGATTCGCTTGTTTTTAGGCCAATTAGCCCAAGAAAATAAATCCAAAACAAACATCGTCGTTCATTTTCACGAGTGGATGGCAGCGACTTGTTTGCCGGATTTGAAAAAAGAAAAGGTTAAAATTTCTACCGTATTTACGACTCATGCGACCATGCTGGGACGTTATTTGGCTGGGAATGTGCCTAATTTTTATGACGTCATCGACCGCTTTGACTGGCACAAAGAGGCCAAACATTATGGCATCGAAGCGCAAGCCTGTTTTGAGCGCGCCGCCGCCCAAAAAGCCGATGTCCTCACCACCGTCAGTGACATCACGGCCAAAGAATGCCAGTATTTCCTTGGTCGTATTCCGGAATTGATTTTGCCCAATGGCCTAAATATCCAGCGTTTCGCGGCCCTTCACGAACACCAAAACCTGCACTCGAAATACAAAAAAAGCATCTCAGATTTTGTGATGGGGCACTTTTTTCAGAACCAACCATTTGACCTAGATCAAACACTTTATTTGTTTACTTCGGGTCGATTTGAATACACGAACAAGGGCTATGATCTGACCCTCGACGCGCTGAAAATCCTGAATAAAAAAATGAAGGAGGCCGGTTCGAAAAAAACAGTCGTCATGTTTTTTATCACGAAACAGCCTTATCATTCCATCGATCCAGAAGTCTTGCATTCGCGGGCCGTTTTAGATGAGATTCGAGAAAATTGTTCGGCGATTGAAAAGGAAGTGGGTGAAAAATTATTTCAAGCCTCTGCTTCATCAAAGGATTTGACCTTGCCAGATTTAAATCAGTTTGTGGATGAATACTGGCGAATGCGCTTAAGGAGAACGGTGCAAACCTGGAAAACAAATTCCAAACCAAAGGTCGTAACGCATTTATTAAAACAGGAGGATGATATCATTCGCAATCTCCAACGCACCGGATTAATGAACAATGCGGATGACCAAGTCAAAATTGTCTATCATCCGGATTTTATTGTATCCACGAATCCACTTTTTGGACTCGATTATGGCCAATTTGTTCGCGGTTGTCATTTAGGAGTTTTCCCTAGTTATTATGAACCATGGGGCTATACACCCT
The DNA here is from genome assembly GCA_947459055.1 of Cytophagaceae bacterium. Lineage (GTDB taxonomy): Bacteria > Bacteroidota > Bacteroidia > Cytophagales > Spirosomataceae > Aquirufa. The sequence continues at coordinate 1,229 of CANHCG010000105.1, forward strand.
TAGAATGTATGGCGCGTGGTGTGCCCACGGTGACCTCGGATTTATCGGGGTTTGGTGATTACATGATGCAAATTATGCGGGATTACGAACAATGGGGCGTAAGCGTTGTGAATCGAAAAACGCAGAATTATGAGGAATCGGCGGAACAATTAGCGAATTTGTTATTCAAATTCGTTCAGCAAAGTCAGCGCGATCGAATCACCCAACGAAATCGCGTCGAGTCCATCGCCGATACCTTTGATTGGTCTAATCTCCGCTCCTATTATGATACGGCACATGAATTAGCCGTGCTAAAGCGGGTTAAATAATCCCAATATGTTTCATGGCCTCGCGTTTACTGAGCGGGGCCAAGGTATTCGTGGCAACAAAATCACGTACCCAATCTGCGTCGTACCGGGCGAATTGTCGGAGGGCCCAACCAATCGCCTTTTGAATGAAAAATTCCTTCGAACCCGCGAGTGGAATAATCACATTCGCCAATAAATCCCGGTCCGTTTTGCCTTTGTAATTCAGTTGGAAAACCAAGCAAACTCGCTGCAACCAAAAATTCCCAGAAGCCATCCAACGCTGAATCCAATAAGCTCGCTGCGCTGGAAATTTCAAAAAATAAGGACCCATGATTTGTGGACCAAGTACATCCACCACATCCCACCAAGATTCCTCCCCGATCCATTCCTCCACGAGCGCAGGTACCCGCTCATCCCATGCCGATTTCGACTTTCGCACATATTCCATGGCGATGTATTGAAATTCTCGTTCAGGCTTAGAAAATAAATACTTTGAGGTCTCTACAAAATCAGTCGGATTCCCATGCAAACGATAAAGCGCTGAAAAAACCTCCTCGCGTTCCGGCTTTTTTATTCCCAAAAAGGGAAATTGATCCCGCATGTATTTTCGCATCCAACCCGCATTTTCGATATTCGCAAGGTCACGAAAAGCATCTTCTAAGGCGATACAAAATTCACTCATCGATTCGTAAAAAAGAGTTTTCCTTGCAATCCACTTTCAGTAACCGCCCATTTGCTCGCATCGAAGGGAACGTAATTAATATCTACGAAATTGATCTCATAAAAGTTCTTCCAAACCACCTTGTCTCGATCTAATTTTCGAATGCGATTCGCGGACACATTTGTCACTGCGATTTCAATTGTATTTTGTTCCTTCAAAACACCTGCTGGAATTTGAATTTGATAAGGTAAAGACCAAACAATACCAAGATCCTTTCCATTGATTTTCACCCGCGCCCAATCCCGAATTTTATCGAAATGCAAGACCCGACAAGCCGCTATCTGATCCGCCGCTAGGCTAAATGAAAAACGATAATTTCCCGTTCCCCAAAAATCGTGCGTGCTCGGATCTTGTGTCCAATAGGTCAGCGAGGCAAGGCTTAATGGCGAAGGAATCGAAGGAGCCCCCTTAGTGAATTGAACGCGAATCGGGGTTTCAGGAACTAGTGCTGTTTCAACTGCCTGCGCAGGCACAGCCTCCGACGAACCTCGTTTTTTCGCAGGTAATGAGCGAATAAATGCACTTTGGCCAGGATTTAATTGCAAAAAGAATGCACCCAATTTAGTTACGTGCTTCACCGTTTTTTGGCCCGTCAACGGATCCCAAATTTCGAAATCTGTTCCAATTTTAGCTAAAGAAATAATTCCCTCTTGAAATTGATTCGACAAATTCGTAAGAAAATATGTGTAACCCAACTCAGATTTTTTACGAATGAAGGAAAGCCCTTGATCCGCAATTTTTTCACGAGTAACGCCTCGTTTGGCGAGTATGTCGGTTGGGTCCGAAAAGACCTGCAACAACATAGATTCTTTGGCGTTTTTCCAGCGCGCGAGTTGATCCTCCGATGCATGGAAGGTATTGATTTGTAAAGGCAAATGCTCTAAAAAATAGACTGGATAGCCCTTTTTAACCCAATTTGCCAATAATTCCAGCGTTTCCAAGGACATATAATGCGCCGCTGGTATTAATAAAATTTTATAACTCGCGCCGCTCGGTGTTTTCCAAGTTTTGTTCGGTTGAGGAATCAGGCTTTTGATCAATAAATCGGAGATATAATCCACTTGATAACCTTTGTCCTGCATGAGTTCAGACCAGTGGCCGAAGGAAGTATTTTTCATCCAGACACGGCTGTTGGCATGTAAATCCAACAAATGCAACTTCCCCTTTCCATTTCCCTGATGCCAAATATCTTCCATCGGGAAATACATCAGCGCATCCGCATCAGTTTTATACTTCTGCAAAATTTCTTGACAGCGTGCAATGTAGCCATTTAGTTCAGGTAAGGCCTCCCAGAAATGACTTTGCGGATTGAAATTGGTACTAGCATAGAAAAGCCAACCGGGCCAAGGAAGATCCGGCGGGGAATAGGTCGCCCCATGAAAAAACAAGTGGTTCACACCGCCCACAAACACTTGATCTACCACCGGTTTTACTTGAGCTAAGGACACCTTAAAATGATTACCTAACCAAGTAGTCGTCTCCGATGAGACTAGTTTTTTCCCTGTTAAATTCGCCGCGGAGGAAGCTAATTTTAAATTCCGCACATCCGGAATGCCGTAGCGCAACGAATCATATGCTGGATCCACCTGATAACCAGGGATGGAAAACGGTTTACTGCCAAAAAATTCGGTTTCAGGAATATCTACCGACGCATAAATGTCAATTAAATTCCCAGGAGAACCGTGGGCTTGGTTCCGACTTTGAAAGCCCATAGACGTGATCCAATCCGCAAATGGATTCACGAATTGATGCAATAACAATTGCTCGAGCGTCCGGTGATAATCGGCCCAAATTTGATTCTCCTCTTCAGTATTGGCAGTTTCTTTGGCCAAAACATCCAAATGTTCACGTATATCGTAGCCATTCAATTTTTGAAAAGCCTTGAAAAAATCAGGCGTATAGTTCGCCCCATAGACCTCATAAGAATCGTTATACAGGGCACGCAAAGGTGCCTGAGATTTTTTCAGCAGGGGAACAAATTGTTGGGTATAGCCCGCAAAGACCTTCATATTAAAATGGTCCATCACATAGCCTTCGGCACCGGGAGCGGCGCGTTTCACTTTTTGTCCCGTTAGGGTTTGGTAAAAAATATAGGCCTGAGCACCTTGAGCGCCTGCCCGAAATCCGCTGAATTGGCTGGGTGTTAAAGAACGGAGAAATTTTCCGCCTTCGTAGATGGAAATTGTCACAACTTCCGAGAAAGGAAATTTCGCCAAACTTGCTTCTTCCGTGCCTAGGCCCTGGCCGGGTTCAATTGATTTGCTGATGAGTTGGTATGATTTAGCCGCTTCAGTCGGGGTGATTTTAGAACCACCTAAAGGCCAACCCGTTCCTAAGGTCATATCAATTCCCAAACCTAATCGCTTCGCCTCTTTGAGAGCAAAAAAGAATTTGGCTTGATACCCAGGACTCAAAAATGGTTGAAACTGCGCCTCAAAACCCTTCGCGCCATAAATCGGGATAATGTGCAAACCGCCAAAGCCCGCAGCAGCAAAAGCTTCTAAATTATGTGTAATACCTTTTTCGGTGACTGCACTTCCGGGCCACCACCAATAGGCCCAGGGTTTAGCAGTAGAAAAAACAGCAGGATCCTTGGGAGATCCTGCTGCGATTAAATAGGTGTTTAGAGATAATAAGGCAAATAATAATATACGTTTCATTATACGAATCGACCGAGTAAATTTTCTAGGTATTCTTGTTTTCCAGAAATCATCGCAGGTTCACCGATTTCGGTGGCGATTTGGTATAAATCCTCTAATTTCAATTGGCCCGACTCATAAGCCGCACCTTTTCCCCCATCAAAACTCGCATAGCGAGCGGCTTTTAGGCGGTCCATTTCTCCGTGTTGGATTAATTTATCCGCGATTAATAGAGCTCTTGCAATCGTATCCATTCCACCAATGTGTGAATAGAATAAATCCGCAGGGTCGGTTGAGTTGCGCCGACGCTTCGCATCGAAATTAATTCCACCTCCTGCTAAACCGCCTTGCTTTAAAATAATAGCCATGGATTCCGCCCATTCGTAAATGTCAGTTGGGAACTGATCTGTATCCCAACCATTTTGGTAATCTCCACGATTAGCATCAATAGAGGCTAACATGCCTGCATCCGATGCCACTTGACACTCATGCGCAAAGGTATGACCCGCCAATGTCGCGTGATTTACCTCTAAATTCAAACCAAATTCTGACAATAAATCAAACTCACGTAAGAAACCAATGACAGTAGCTGCATCGTAATCGTATTGATGTTTGGTTGGCTCACAAGGTTTAGGCTCAATGAAAAACTTACCCGTAAATCCTTTTCTACGTGCGTATTCCACACAAGTATGCAACATGCGCGCGAAATGCTCCCGCTCACGTTTCATGTCAGTATTCAATAAAGTCATGTAGCCTTCCCGACCTCCCCAGAACACATAGCCCTTTCCTCCTAATTGGATCGTTGCATCGATTGCCCCTTTCAATTGGGCACCTGCATGAGCCACCACTTCGAAATTCGGATTCGTAGACGCTCCATTCATATAACGTTCATGCGAAAACAAATTCGCAGTTCCCCATAACAATTCGACACCGCTTTCGGCTTGTTTTTTGGCAAAAATGTCGGAGATAAATTTAATCCGCTCAGAAAATTCTTTGGGGTCATTACTTTGATCGATCGCATCCACATCGTGAAAACAATAGAATGGCGCGCCTATCTTCGTAATAAATTCAAAGGCGGCATCGGCTTTATCGGATGCCCGTTGGCGCACATCCCCTGCCACATCCCACGGATAATGATGGGTACCTGGACCAAAAGGATCCGCTCCATTGCCACAAAAAGAATGCCAATACGCAATCGCAAAGCGTACATGTTCTTTCATAGTTTTGCCCGCCACAATACGATTTTCGTCGTAATAACGGAATGCTAATGGATTATCGGAATCTGCTCCTTCGAATTTGATTTGATTAATGCCTTTGAAATATTCTTTTTGGCCTATGATTACACTCATCTGTTTATAATGCTATTTAAAATACCTTAATGAACATCAAAACTACTAATTATCAGTTGATTTCCTAAAAATATATCCTAATTTATTCAGCACTGTTTAGCACAGATATAAATTTGATTTTTTTCCCTTATTTTTGGGAAAAACACCATCATCACATGCTTAAAAAACTACTTCTAATCACTGCGCTGGTTATCAGCGGATTACAAATTCAAGCACAAACGACATATAATGCGAATGGCCG
>CANHCG010000106.1 GCA_947459055.1 Cytophagaceae bacterium
AACACAGCTGTAACGGCTGGAACTTATGGAACGGCTACTTCGGTACCTTCGGTGACAGTTGACTCGAAAGGTCGTATCACCTCAGCTACTGTAAATGCAATCCCAACGGCTTCAGGTTCAACAGCCGGTTTATTGAGCGCTTCAGATTACACAGCATTTACCAATAAAGGTTCGGGTACTGTGACAGGTGTGTCTATTTCATCAGCGAATGGTTTTGCTGGAACTGTATCAAATGCTAATACTTCGCCAGCGATTTCGATCTCGACTTCGGTAACTGGTATGCTGAAAGGAAATGGAACAGGTATCTCGGCGGCTACGGCTGGTACGGATTATTCTGCAGGAACTGCGTCACTTGCGACAGGTATTGTTAAATCAACAACCTCTACAGGTGCTTTAACTATCGCAGTGGCAGGTTCGGATTATTTGACTCCTACAGGTAGTGCTGCAACTTTAACGAACTTTCCAACCTTGAATCAAAATACAACGGGAACTGCGGCAAATGTATCAGGAACTGTTGCCATTGCTAATGGAGGTACAGGAGCGACAACAGCCGCTGCAGCACGGACTAGTTTAGGTGCAGCTTCTTTAGATTCCCCTACATTTACTGGTACGCCTACCTTACCTACGGGAACCATTGCTACCACGCAAACAGCTGGAAATAATAGTACCGCTATTGCGACCACGGCTTTTGTGGCAGCGGCAAATGGTACAAACGCGAATTTAACAGGTCCAATAACAAGTATAGGAAATGCTACTTCCGTAGCATCCCAAACAGGAACTGGTTCTAAGTTTGTTATGGATACGAGCCCTACCTTGGTAACACCAACGTTGGGAGTAGCTACTGCAACGAGTGTGAATAAGGTGACTTTGACAGCTCCAGCTACAGCAGCGACCTTAACAATCGCGAATAATAAGACGTTGACAGCTAATAATAGTTTAATCTTAGCAGGTACGGATGGGACAACAATGACCTTCCCTGGTTCTTCTGCTAGTGTGGCTCGTACCGATGCAGCTCAAACTTTTACAGGTGTTCAAACATTTAGCTCTACGATTGCAGGTAACATAACAGGTAATGCCGCAACTGTAACCACCAATGCAAATATGTCAGGTGATGTTACAAGTTCAGGAAGTAATGTGACAACATTGGCAGCTACAACGGTAACTGCAGGATCATATGGTTCTGCAACTTCGGTACCTACCTTTACGGTTGATTCCAAAGGTCGTATAACTTCAGCGTCTAACACTTCAATTTCAGGTGTATCTGCAGTTGGATCTTCGTTAGCATCATCAAAAATACTTGTAGGTAATGCATCTGATTTAGCAGCTGCGGTTGCCATGTCAGGTGATGTGACGATCTCGAATACGGGTGCTACAACTGTAGGAAAAATTGGTGGGAAGGATGTTTCATTAGCGGGTAATTTGACAACAAGTGGAGCTTTTGCGACTACTTTGACAACAACGGCTGCTACTTCAGTTACTTTACCAACTACTGGTACTTTGGCAACAACTACTGATGTCGCAAATGTATTAGATGATGCAACAATGACAATTGGTAAATCAGGATCATCTAACGGAGATGGTGTTCGATTTGCAAACAAAAGGATACTTTTCAATAAATCTGATCCAATTATTTGCACAACTGATGCGGAAAAAACAACAACTGCTGCGGAAATTTTAGAGTCAGGAATATATATAAATAATAATTCTGCAGATAATGATGCAAGGACAAAAATTGTTTTGCCTGCCCCGAGTACAATTATTGCAGCTGCAGGGGCAAAGGTTGGAGACGTATTTACTATTTTTATATCTGTTGTCGCAATATCTGGAAAATCAAACTCTATTGCTCTTTATACGAGTACTGGTAATCAAGGTTCATCAAATGGCTATAGCATGTTACATAGTAATATTACAGTTGGAGAAAGTGCATCCAGAGTTGTTTATTTTAGGGTTACCAATGTTACTAGTGGTTCAGAAGCCATCTCCATCTACTAACCATCAGAAAGAAACCATATGAAAAAGCACATATATCCCTTCCTGATCGCCCTTCTAGCCACGCTGCCTTGCTGCGCTCAAAGGTTGATGAACTCAACTTTAGGGTCCACAGGCGCTAAGGCCAACGTCGGCGGACGCTATTACTCCCACGTCGTGGGCCAAATGAGCATCAGCGGTACTAGCATGAAAAATGGCATCGTCGTGCGACAAGGGTTCAAACAACCCCAAATGCAAGGCATGAATACAGCTTCAAATAAAACATTGCCTTTTGCAAGTTTGGGATCCCAAACTCCAGAAGATAACCCTCTGAATTTCACCGCGTTTCCTAATCCATTCGTGGATAAGTTGACCATCGGATTCTCAGATTACAGTGCGAACTTGACCGAGTTAATTATATACGACCTACTGGGAAATGTAGTATTCCAAAAGATGTACCCCTCACTGACCAAAGAAATTCTTTTAACCGATTTCAAAGATTTCAGAGCTGGAAAATACATCATCAAAATGCTACAAAACGGGAAACCGAGTACACTCTCAGTGATCAAGTCAAGCCTCTAAAAATGCGTTATGTTGTGTTGTAAAGATAATTTTTAGAACTAGGATTGCGTTAAAACTAGACTCCTTTGGGGTCTAGTTTTTTTTTAACCCTTGCGAAGGTATTGATAAATTTTAGAAAAATTTGTACCTTATAGAATATTTTAACGGAATGCCGACCAACCAATTACCCACTTCCTTTCAATTTGAGGCCATTTTTCACGAAGCAGCGATCGGGATTTTAGTCACCAATGCTCGCTTTGAAATCCTGATTTCAAATGAATTTTTAGACCAATTATTTGGCTACCCAGTCGGTGAATTAGTCGGCCAAAATATCTCCGTACTAATTCCTAATCACCTGAAAATGAGGCATGAGGGGCATTTGAAACAGGTCCAACACGCCCCTATTTCCCGCCCCATGGGCGTAGGCCTCGACCTTAAAGCCAAACGCAAAGACGAGTCGCTCTTCCCCATCGAAATTAGCCTCTCCCATTTCCGTGAAAACGAGCAGATGTATTACATCGCCTTTGTCAGCGACGTAACCCTCAAACGTAAGGTGGAAATGGAACTGATTTTGAAAAATCAGGAGATAAATCAGCTCAATGAGTCCCTCGAAGAAGAAGTTCTTCATCGTACTAAAGCCCTACAAAATACACTCGCCAAACTCGAAGAAAATACCAAAGTCCTCGAAGGCGCCCTTCAAAAAGAAAAAGAACTCGGTGATCTCAAAACCCGATTCGTCTCAATGGCCTCCCATGAATTCAGAACGCCTTTGACATCCATTCTGAGCTCCGCCGCGCTCATCGAAAAATACCCAAAGGAGGAAGAACAAGCGAAACGTTTGCAGCACATTAATCGCATCAAGAACTCGGTCAATAACATGACTGAAATCCTGGAGGAATTCTTGTCCGTTGGCAAAATTGCCGAAGGCCACATCGAAACCCATATTTCCGAAATCGTCCTCGCTCCTTTCTTCCAAGAACTCATCGCTGAATTACGTGGCCACCAAAAAGACACTCAAAAAATCATTCTACACATCGATAAAACAGAAACGTTTATTTCAGACGCCTCGATTCTGCGTAAAGTGCTCATTAATGGCCTTTCTAATGCCCTTAAATTCTCCGAACGTGATGTGCATCTGCATGTCCAGCATAAAAAACAGGAATTGCACATCGACATCGTCGATTCTGGGATCGGAATCAGCGAAGAAGATCAAAAACATCTTTTCGAGCGTTTTTTCCGCGGAGGTAATGCTAGCGTCATCCAAGGCACCGGCCTTGGTCTCCATTTAATTGACCGATATGTACGCTTAATCCAAGGGAAAGTCGTTATTTATAGCCAATTAGGCCAAGGAACCACTCTTTCCATTTCCATCCCCGCTTTACTATGACCAAAATCCTCATCATCGAAGACAGCCAAGACATTCGCGAAAATACCGCCGAACTCTTAGAACTCTCCGGATATTCCGTAGACACCGCCGCCGATGGCATCGAGGGCGTCCGACAAGCGAAAGCCGAACTCCCTGATTTAGTCATTTGTGACATCATGATGCCGCATTTGGATGGTTTTGGGGTATTGCAAGTATTTTCGAATCATCCCGACCTAAGTAAAGTGCCCTTCATTTTCCTCACCGCGAAAACAGATCGAGCAGATATGCGCAAAGGCATGGAAATGGGCGCCGATGATTACCTGACCAAACCTTTTCAAGAAGTAGAACTCCTCCGCGCCATCGAATCCCGTTTGAAAAAACAAAAACCGAATATCCCCGTGTCGGAACAAGAGTCAGATGTGGTATTGGCCCAAAAAGCGTTGGACTTCCTGGATTTTGAGCATTTATCCGTCGAAAAAAGAACGGTTCATGTGGTCAAAAAACAGGTCATTTATTCCGAAGGTGATAGTCCCGCACGTTTGTATTTTTTGCTCAAAGGAAAATTAAAAACCTATCATACGAATCGGGATGGCAAATATTTCATCACTTCTTTTGTCCAACCGGGTGAATTTTTCGGCTTCGTCGATATCCTCGAAAATCAAGCTTATCGTGAATCCGCCGAAGCCCTAGAGGATTCCACCGTACTTTCCATTTCCTCCAAGGAATTCACCCAAGCCATCAAGGAAAACATTCACCTAGAAATCTTCTTTAGGAAGGCTTTAACGGGATATTTGTTGAAAAACGAATCCATTCTTTTCTCCATGGCATACCAATCCCTCCGCATCCGCGTAGCTGGTGCCCTGGTCGAATTAGCCCAAACCTACGGAAATGGTTCCGATTCGTCAGTAACCCTTAAATTATCCCGAGAAGATTTAGCCTCCCGCGTGGGAACCGCAACTGAATCCGTCATTCGTACCTTGAGTGAATTTAAAAAAGAAGGTTTGGTCGAAGTAAAAGGCTCCGAAATTAAAATCATTCAGCCTTCCAAATTAGCCAATCTGAAGTATTAAGGTCTAAATTCCGAAAAAGGATGGCATATAATGGGGCTTATTTTGGCGTTACGCAGGTAGGCCGACTGACTCATGCCAATTCCCCAGGCCCCACGAAATAACAACAACGCCGCCACGAACCAACCTATGTATTTTAATTTTCCGAAAGCGAATTTTTGATTTCCCCAAAGAAATAATTGTAGCGCGGGCATCGTCGCAATACCAAACGCCCCCATGGACAAGGCCCCCAAATACGGATTCGGTTGGATCATCGCCACACCCAAGCCAGCAATTACGAGCCCGCAGGGCAATAGGCCATTGCTCATCCCCAAAAAGAAATAACCAAAGGCTCCGAACCGCTTGCCGATTTTTTGAAAATATTGTCCCACCGAACGATGTAAAAATTGCAAGGCCTGATCACCTATTTTCTGGGTGAGAACTAATAGGATGAATAGCCCGGCCAACAAATAATATAACTGCCACCAGGCCGGAAACAACCAAATCGAGCCCAGTCCCGCTACGGCAAAACCCATCACCATGTACATGAAAATACGGCCAAGGGGATACCAAATCATTCGGAAGGATGCAAGGCCTTTTTGTTGGATTGTGGCCAATAAAGGCCCGCACATGGCTAAGCAATGCCAACTCCCCGCCAATCCAATCAAAAATCCATAATACCAGGTATGCATCAGGGAACGTTTATTCGTTGCTCATTTCGATAATTTTTACCCCCCTGTTTCCAGCGGAGGGAAACCAACCAAGGTCCTTTCACTAAAAACGGCGTAGGTACAATCCATGGATTGATCTTGGGTGAAATGACATTGATTTGTTGGTCCATACTCGAATCCGACGGCCGATAAAACACCAAAGACAATTTCTCTGTACCTACCGGATAATCCACTTTGATCGCCTGATAATCGGAGCTAACCTCGAAAATAGCTTGTTTACCTAAAGCCGCGGTTTGTTTACGTTCATCGATTTTCTCTTGGAATTTTTGCCCATCTTCATAATAGCCTTTGCCCACGAGCTCGATGTTCTCCCCAGTCATATGGATGTAAAAATAGGCCATAAAGGCGCCAAAAAGCATAAATGTCACAATAATTCCATGGCCCCAAGTGAAACCTTTTTTTGTTTTATTCTTCATCCGGTTGTATAAAACTGGTGTTAATGATCTCTTCTTTTCCTTGTAATTCACGAATATGTACAGGCGGTTTTTCTCCATTTCTTCGGTTGCCGATGGGCACCTGAATAAAAAACTCGCCCTTTGCCATTTTGCCTTGTTCGATGCCCTGAATCGGATTCCCCACCCATACTAATTTGAAGGGTTTTTCCACCGAAATTTCAAATTGTTCAGCTTCCATGGACTTATTTAAAATTTCGAGTTGGTATAAATTCCTCACGATTTTCGTCTTCTCATCGAACTGATAGGTCATGCCCGGAGTTCGCAATAAGGTACTTTCGAAGGGTTTTCGGGTCACTAATAAATAAGC